>NZ_JBSGXP010000033.1:0-60730 GCF_053610105.1 Kitasatospora sp. NPDC054939
TCAAGGAACGGACACTTCCTTCGGACCGCCTTCCAGCGGGCCCTCCGGGCGCTTCGTTCTTTCGTGTTTCCAGCTTATCAGATGTTTTCCGCCGTTCTTACCGGCTTCGTTTCCCTGACTTGCTTTCGCCTTCGGTGGCCTGACGGCCCGTCCGACGTTTCAAACTCTAGCCGATCCCCGCTCCGAAAAGCGAATCCGGCCGCAACCCATATAAACGCGCACACCACATAAGCCCTCAGCCGTACCCGGCAAATGCCGAACACGATGCGGATCAGAAGTGGTGTTCCTGTGGATTGGCCGCCCCGGGACCGTCCGCGCCGATGCGTGTCCGGTGCTCCCTGCCGAGCGACTAGGAAACACTACGCCCATCGGCTGCGGCAGGCAACTCGGGTGCCCGGACGATCCGCGTGCAGAGCGCCCGGCCCTCCTTCACGTACTCGCCGTTGGGGTGGTCGTTCCCGGTGACCCAGTGGCGCGCGGTGGCCTCGTCCCGGCCGCCGGAGCGGTGGCGGTGCAGCAGTCGCTGTTCGCGGACCCGGTCGTCCGCCTCCACGTACCAGAGTTCTCGGAGCAGCCGGCGGGCCTGCGGCCAGGGGGATTCGGTGGAGGCCAGGTAGTTCCCCTCGGTGACGACCAGGCGGGCGCTCGGCGCGACGACGTGGCGGGCGGCGACGGGTTCGTCCAGGTCGCGGTCGAAGTCGGGGACGTAGACGGGGTGGAAGCGCTCCTCGGTGATCCGGCGCAGCAGGGCGGCGTAGCCGTGCGCGTCGAAGGTGGCGGGCGCGCCCTTGCGGTGGGTCAGGCCGAGGTGGTCGAGCTGGGCGCCGGAGAGGTGGAAGCCGTCGAGCGGGACGTAGGCGGCGCTGCCGGGGCCCTCGGCACGCTCGACCTCGGCGACCAGGTACCGGGCCAGCGTGGACTTGCCGGCTCCGGGCGGGCCGGCGAGGCCGAGGATCGTCCGGGCGCTGCTCCCCCGGCCCCGGATCATCCGGAGCGCGGCGGCGACGAGTTCCGCCGCGGCGACAGGAGCGTCGGGAGCGTCGGCGGGGGCGGCGTCCGGAACGAGCGGCGCGGGCGCGGGGGTGGACTCGGTGAGGGTCTGGTCGTCCATGGCCGCACCCTACTGATCCGACGGCTGCACGGAAGCCCTGCCCGGAGCGGGCTCGCTGAGCGCGGGCACCTCGACGGTCAGCGTGCCCGCGTCCGCGTCCAGCAGGGCGGGGACGCCGAGGGGGACGGTCAGGGTGGAGGGGCCGTGGCCGAATCCCAGCTCCCACAGGACGGGCACGCCGAGCGGTCCGAGGCGGTCGAGCATCACGTCCCGGACCCGGTCGAGCCGGCCGCAGCCGTCCCAGGAGCCGAGGGCGACGCCGGTGACGCCCTCGAAGGTGCCCGAGCGCAGCAGCTGGGTGAGGATCCGGTCGAGCTGGTACGGCTGCTCGTTGACGTCCTCCAGGATCAGGATGCTGCCGGCGTAGGAGGGGCGGGCCGCGGGGGTGCCGCGCTCGGCGACCAGGACGGAGGCGCAGCCGCCGGCGGTGATGCCGCGGGCGCGGCCGGGCACGAGGGCGCCCGCGGCGGCCGAGGTGAGAACGGTGGCGGCGGCGGGGTCGAAGAGGGTTCGGCGCAGGTGTTCGGCGGTGGCGCCGTCGCCGATGAAGGTGGCGGCGGCGCTCATCGGCCCGTAGAGGGTGGCGAGGCCGAGCCGCTGGGCGAAGGCCTCGTGGAGGGAGGTGACGTCGCTGAAGCCGATGAGCGGCTTCGGCGGGACGGCGGTCATGGCCGTCCAGTCGAGCAGGTCGACGATGCGGTGGACGCCGTAGCCGCCGCGGGCGCAGATGACGGCGTCGACGGTGGGGTCGAGCCAGGCGTTCTGCAGGTCGGCGGCGCGGTCGGCGTCGGTGCCGGCCAGGTGGGCCAGGGTGGGGTGGACGTCGAGCACGTGCGGACCGACGGTGACCTCCAGCCCCCAGGAGCGCAGGATCGCGCAGCCGTCGGTGAGGCGCTGCGGGTCGATCGGGCTGCTGGGGGCGACCACGGCGATGCGGTCCCCGGCGCGGAGGTGCGGCGGGCGGGTCAGGCCGGCGGGGGTGGTGCGCTGATCCATGGCCGGTGTCCTTCCGGGTGGCGGCGGGTGGGGGTGGGGCTCGGGCCTTCGGGCCGACCGGAGATGGTATGCCCCCGTAGGGTCCGGACCGATCCTGCCGGGCGGCGATCCGGGGCGGTCCCCGGGCGGGGCGGGGGTGGCGACCCGGGCCGGCCCGCGGGGTCGGGTCTGCGGGTGGCCGGCGCGGGTCGGCGGGGACCTCAGGCGGACCCCATCACGGACCTGACCTCGGCGAGGGTGGCGTCGGCCACGGCGTTGGCGCGTTCGGCGCCGGTGCGCAGGGCCTGCCGGACGTGGCTGCGGTCGGCGGCGAGTTCGGCACGGCGGGCGCGGACGGGGCGCAGGTGCTCGTTGACGGCCTCGGTGACGGTGCGCTTGAGGGCCGCGCTGCCGCCGTCGCCGATCTCCTCGGCGAGTTCGGCCGGGTCGCGGTCCTGGCAGAGCGCGGCGAGCAGGACGAGGCTGGAGACCTCGGGGCGGGCGGCCGGGTCGTAGCCGATGCGGCGTTCGGTGTCGGTCCTGGCGCTCTTGATCAGCCGGGCGGTGGTGTCCTCGTCGGCGCCGAGGGCGATGGCGTTGCCCCGGCTCTTGCTCATCTTGCCGCCGTCGGTGCCGAGGAGCAGGGGCGCGGCGGAGAGCAGGGCTTCGGGCTGGGGGAAGACGCCGGTGCCGTCGGGTCGGGGGTAGCGCTCGTTGAAGCGGCGGGCGACGGTGCGGGCGACTTCGAGGTGCGGGAGCTGGTCCTGCCCGACGGGGACGACGCCGGCCTTGCAGAAGAGGATGTCGGCGGCCTGGTGGACGGGATAGGTGAACATCAGTCCGTTGACCGCGGACCGGCCGGAGTGGGTGATCTCGTCCTTGACGGTGGGGTTGCGGCTCAGTTCGGCGACGCTCACCAGGCTGAGGAAGGGGAGCATCAGCTGGTTGAGGGCGGGGACGGCGCTGTGGGCGAAGATCGTGGTGCGGTCGGGGTCGAGGCCGGCGGCGAGGTAGTCGAGGACGAGGTTCTCGGTGTGCTCTGTGAGCCGGTCGGCGTGGTCGCGGTCGGTGATGACCTGGTAGTCGGCGACGACGACGAACACCTCGGCGCCGAGCCGCTGCAGCCGGACCCGGTTGAGCAGGGTGCCGAAGTAGTGGCCGAGGTGCAGGGGGCCGGTGGGCCGGTCCCCGGTGAGGACGCGGTGGGCGGCGGGGTCGCGGCGGATCCTCGCATCGAGGTCGTCGAGGACGTCGAGGACGGCGAGGTCGTCGGGGGCCGGACCGGTGGCCGCGTGGTCGGCGGCGGTGGCGGTCGTGGTGGCGGCCGCAGGGTCGGCGTGGTCGGCGGGGCGGGTGGTGACGGTCATGCGGATGCTCTCCTCGGTACGGCGCGGTGGTGGCGGCCGTCCGGGGTCGGGCCCGTCCGTCGTGGAACGCGCAAGGGCCGTCCGTTCGGACGGCCCTTGGTCAGGCGTTGACTGGTGGCCGTCCTAGGACGGCCACCAGTCGAGACCTGCGAAGCGCTTCATGTGTTCGAGGTTAGCGCCCCGGGTGTGGGGGCGCCGAGCGGTTTTCAGTCCTCCACGACCAGCGCCGGGGTGTCCTTGCGCAGCGTGCGGCCCTGGAAGAAGTCGGGGCGCAGGAAGCCGTACCAGGTCATCAGGACGGCGCCGAGCACCAGGATGCCGACGCCGATCACGAACACCGAGCCGATGCCGAGCACGTCACCGCTGCCGAACTCCGGGTCCCAGGCGTCGAGCAGGGTCTGCGCGAACACGCCGGTCAGCAGGATGCCGCCGAGGAGCGGCGCGATGCCCTTCAGCAGCAGGTCGCGGACGCCGTTGCGCAGGTCGCGGCGGAAGTACCAGACGCAGGCGAAGGCGGTCAGCGCGTAGTAGAAGCAGATCATCAGGCCGAGCGCCAGGATGGTGTCCTGGACGACGTTCTCGCTGATCAGGCTCATGCCGACATAGAAGGCGGCGGTGGCCGCGCCGGCGGCGACGGTGGCGCGGCCGGGGGTGCGGAACTTCGGGTGGACGGTGCCGAAGCCCGGCGGGACGGCCCGGTAGGTGCTCATCGCCAGCAGGGTGCGGGCCACCGGGATGAAGGTGGTCTGCAGGCTGGCGGCGGCGCTGGCCACGACGGCGAGGAACAGCAGGATGCTCCACGGCGAGCCGAGCACCGGGCGGGCGAGGGCGGCGAAGACGTTGTCGGCGGTCGCCGGGTTGCCGAGGCCGGTGCCGGTGGAGCCGGTGCCCGCGAACATCTGGGCGGCCACGGCGACCAGCAGGTAGGAGCCGACCAGGGTGACCATCGAGATCATCGCGGCCCGGCCCGGGGTCTTGGCGCTGCCCTGGGTCTCCTCGTTCATGGTGAGGCAGGTGTCCCAGCCCCAGTACATGAAGATCGACAGGGAGAGCCCGGCGGTGAAGGCGCTGAAGGAGTCGACCTCCAGCGGGTTGAGCCAGCTCGCGGAGAAGCCGACCGAGTCGGGCAGGTCGCCGGACGCCGCCTTCACGATGGCCACGGCCGCGAACAGCAGCAGAACGGCCAGTTGGAGGCCGATCAGGCTGTACTGGAACCACTTGGTGGCGGTCATCCCCCGGTAGCTCATCGCGGTCGCGCCCGCGATCAGCAGGACGACGGTGAGCAGGTGCACCGCCTTGTCGTCGTTCAGCCCGACGACCCAGCCGCTGCCGGTCATCTCGCCGAGCATCAGGTAGAGGAAGTCGGTCGCCACCCCGGCCAGGTTGGACAGCACGATGATCGTCGCGACCGTCAGACCCCAGCCGGCCATCCAGCCGATCCGCGGGCCGAACGCCTTGACCGTCCAGGTGAAGGAGGTGCCGCAGTCCGGGAAGGCCTTGTTCAGCTCCTTGTACGCGAAGGCGACGAGCAGCATCGGCAGGAAGCCGGCCAGGAAGACGGCGGGCATCTGGACACCGACCGCGGTGACGGTCGGCCCGAGCGTCGCCGTCAGGCAGTAGACCGGGGCCACCGTCGAGATGCCCAGGACCACGCTGCCCAGCAGGCCCACCGAGTTGCCCCGTAGGCCCTTGTCGCCCGTCGCCCCCGCCTCCGTTGTCCCCGCGGTCCCGTCCGCGGGAACACCACCACCGGTGCCACTGTCCGGGGCACCCACCGGAGCGCTGGGCGCCGTTGCCCGTCCGCTTCTTCCGTGCTCTGAGAGCTGCTCGTCAAACACCAGCGCACCCTAGGTGCGGGGGTCGGCGATCGGGTAGGTGCACCCCTGGTGATCTGAAACACTCCCTTTGATTCGCTCCCCACAGAGACATCCAGGGGCGGTGAAGCATGGGAAGTAAGGAGCGGTACCTTTGTTTTGAAGGGTTGAGGGCGAATTGATTTACGCCGAATGTCATGATTTGAGACGGTTAGCCCCTCACTCCGGGTGACTCCACGGCCCGCTCGGCCCCACCGGACAGGTCCCACCCACCCGGCCCGGGTCGGAAGCGGAGCAGCCTCGGGCCCACCCCCGGACCCGGCCCGTTGGCGGCCCGGGGCCGTCCTCGCCCGCGCAAGAAGCCGCTTGGAGCTGGTCGCGCGGTGCGGCAGGATCATGAGGACCGCACCCCGAAGGGCCGCCGATGACCACGCTCGACCAGATCGACCCCGCCCCTCCGACCCCCGCCGCGACGGCCGGTACCGGTCCCGCCGGGGGCGCCGCCGTCGGGGACCCCGGTCTCGCGGATGCCGCCCGCTGCTCCATCACCGCGTCCACCGGCGAGCCGTGCACGGGCTCGGTACGGGCCGACTCCGTACCGCGTCCGCGGGCTGCGGAGGGCGACGCGGGCAACGTGGGCGTCCCGGGCGTCCCGGGCGACGACGGGACGAGCCACCGCGGGCCCGACGAGGGTCGGACGGACGGGGACGGGGGCGATGACCGGCCGGGTGGTCGTCCCGTGGTGTTCGGCGCGCCGGCTGTGTTCGGCGCGCCGGTGGTGTTCGGTACGGGGGCCGGGTTCGGTACGGGGGCCGGGCCCGGCCCGACGGACGGCACCGCCGGGTCAGCGGCCGCGGTACGCGGGACCCCGCAGGAGGAGACGCGCAGCCGGCTCCGCAGCCGGCGTCCCTCCCCGTCACGACGGCTGAGCCGAATGCACCCGCAGATCGCCGAGGCCCGGGCGGCCCGGGCAACCGGCGCGGCCGGCCGCGGAACGGCTACCGAGGGGGCGTCGAGCGGTGCGGCCCCGGCCCGGTCGGCTCCGACGGCGGGGACCGGCATGCCGGGGGCTCTCGGAACGCCCCGGACGTCCGGGGCCTCCGGGGCATCCGGGGCATCCGCCGGTGGAGGTGCGGACCGCGCGCGCGGTACGGACACCCCGCTGGGCATCCTGCTCGGCACCGGTCCGCAGCCCGCGGAGCCTACCGGGCGGCCCGACGAACGGCAGCCCCTCCGGGTGGCCGCGCAGTTGCTGCGGGTCGGCCGTGGCACCAGCCTCGTCCTGCTGCCCTCCTGGCGCGCTGCGATCGCCGTCTCGGTACCGACCGAACAGCTGCTGGAGGCCACCGGCCTCGACCCGGACCGGCTGAAGGGCGCGCAGCTCTCCGTCCTGATCAACCCCGACGCCCTGCACGACCGGGAGCTCGGCCTGCACGGCTGGCGCACCGGCCCCGCCCCCCGGCCGTACGGCCGACGCGGACGCCGGGGCAACCGGCCACGCGCCTAGGCCCGTCCGGCCGAGGTAACGCAAACCCCACACACAGCAGGGCCGGTCCTCATGGCAGCCCTGGCGCCTGCGGCTTCCTGACTCGGGCCGCGAGCCACTGGCCGCGAGCCATGGGCCGCGAGCCACGCGGTCAGGGACGGCCCGGGCGCAGGGATCGGCGGCGGCCGGCGGACGGTTCGTTCGGGATGTAGCCGAGGTCGACCGGCACCACCTCGCGGTCGCCGGAGGCCCAGCGACCGCGCACCGCGTCCAGCAGGTCCGGGAGCCGGGGCGGCCAGAGGGCGTCGGCGTTCTCGTCGCCGAGGTCGGCGGGGGTCCACCAGCGCCAGCCGAGGATCATGTCGGTGGCGTGCACCTCGCTGACGTCGCCGACCGGGCCGCGGTGCGGGCCGTCGGTCAGGTAGATGTGCTCGTGCTGGCGGACGCGGATGCCGTGCCAGGTGAAGTCGTGTTCCCAGGTGCAGAGCAGCGGGCCCGGTTCGAGGTCCGTCCAGCCGGTCTCCTCCCACAGTTCGCGGCGCGCTCCGTCCCTCGGGTCCTCACCCGGTTCGATGCCTCCGCCTGGCATGGTCCAGTGCACGCCGACCTCGATGTTGTCGGAGCGCAGCAGGAAGACAGATCCGGCCTCGTCCAGCACCACCGTGCGGGCCGCCTGTCACGGGGTGCGCTTCCCGAGGCGCAGCAAGTTCGTCATCGGGCCACTCTCGCAGCGGTGTCGGACACCGTCGAACGAATTGGTCCCGGCCGACCTGCCCGCATGCGGGTTCCGCCGTCACCGGGGCCCACCCGGCCGTACCCTGGCGCCCATGCCCGCACCCGTGATCCTCTTTCCCGCCGATCCGCTGAACCCCGGCCGGACCGATCCGCACTTCGCCTGGGAGGCCAGGCTGTTGCGGGAGTTGGGCGGCAGCCACCTGCTCGTCGACCACGACGCGCTGCTGGCCGGGGACGTCGAGGCGGCGGTGCGGCGGGTGCCGCTGGGCTGCGGGCCGTGCTGGTACCGGGGTTGGATGGTCCCGAGCCCCGCCTACGCGGCCCTCGCCGCCGCTCTCGAACGGCGCGGCGCCACCATGCTGACCAGCGCCGCCGGTTACGCCTCCGCCCATGAACTCCCCGGCTGGTACGGCGTCTTCGAGGGCGCGACACCGGCGAGCACCTGGCTCCCCGCGGACCGCTGGACCGCCGGCCTGCCCGACCCGGCCGACCTGGCCGCCGCCGCGGCGCGGTTGGGCGGACGGGGACCGGCCGTGGTCAAGGACTACGTGAAGTCGCGCAAGCACGAGTGGGACGAGGCCTGCTACGTCCCCGACCTGGCCGATCCGGCGGCCCTCGGCCGGGTGGTGTCGCGATTCGTGGAGCTCCAGGGGGAGTTCCTGACGGGCGGGGTGGTCCTGCGCCGGTTCGAGCGCTTCGCGGGAGCGGGGCGCAGCGGCGGGAGCGGTGCGGGGGCCGGTGCGGGCACGGGCGGTGCGGGGACGGATGGTGCGGGGACGGATGGTGCGGGGACGGATGGTGCGGGGACGGATGGTGCGGGGACGGATGGTGCGGGGACGCACTCGGGTGCGGGCACGGGCCGTGCGGCCGCCGGAGACCGGTCGGGTGCGGTGCGGGCCGCCGAGGCGCGGGTGTGGTGGCTGGACGGCGAACCGATCCTGGTCGGCCCGCATCCGGACACCCCCGGGCGCGGCCCCGAACCGGACCTCACCGACGTCCGCCCGCTGGTCCGCGCGCTCGGGTGCCGCTTCGTCACCACCGATCTGGCGCTGCGCGCGGACGCCGCCGGCGACGCCGACCCCACCCCCCGGAACTGGCGGGTGGTCGAGGTCGGCGACGGCCAGGTGAGCGAACTCCCGCGCGGCATCGACGCCACCGGACTGCTGGCGTCGCTGATCGCGGCGTGAGCCGGCCCCTCGCCGGGCGGCGGGGATCGGGAATCCGGGGATCGGCGGTCGGGTGATCGGGGGCGGGGATCCGGGGATCGGCGGTCGGGTGATCGGCGGTCGGTGCCGATGCCGGACCGCCCCGGACCGGCACCGACCGCCTCGGACTGCCGCTACCCCGTGACGGCGTGCGGGGCCGGCCGGTCGCCGGCGTTCACCGCGAGGGCGTCGGCGGTGTGGTGGGAGTCGGCGATGAAGGCCCGCCACAGGCGCGCGTACGCACCGTCCAACGCGAGCAGTTCACCGTGCGTGCCGTCCTCGACCACCCGGCCGCGGTCGAGCACCACCACCCGGTCGGCGCGTTCGGCGGTGGTGAGCCGGTGCGCGATGACCAGGGTCGTCCGCCCGCCGACCAGCCGGTCCGCGGCGTGGTTGACGGCGGCCTCGGTCGCCAGGTCCAGTGCGGCGGTCGCCTCGTCGAGCAGCAGGACGTCCGGGTCGACGAGTTCGGCCCTGGCGAGGGCGATCAGCTGCCGCTGGCCGGCGGACAGGTTCCGGCCGCGCCCGGTCACCTCGTGGTCGTAGCCGCCCGACAGTCGGACGATCATGTCGTGGGCGCCGACCGCCCGGGCCGCCGCCTCCACCTCGGCCGCCGAGGCCGTGGGCCGCCCGTAGGCGATCGCCTCCCGGACCGTGCCCGCGAACAGGTACGCCTCCTGCGGCACCACGCCCAGCCGGTGCCGGTACTGCGCCAGGTCGTAGCGGGTGAGGTCGACCCCGTCGACCCGGACGGTGCCGGACGTGGCGTCGTAGAACCGGGCGACCAGCTTCACCAGCGTCGACTTGCCGGCGCCCGTCTCCCCCACCAGCGCCACGGTCTGGCCGGCGGGGATCCGCAGGTTCACCCCGGACAGCACGTCCGCGGGGGCGGTCGTGGTGGTGATGGGAACGGCCCCGCCGCTCCTGTCGCCCGCGTCGGCCCTGTTGACCCTGTCGGTCCCGTTGACCCCGTCGGTCCCGTCGGCCGGGTCGTTCAGGCCGGTGTAGGCGAAGCTGACGTCCTGGAACTCGATCTCCCCGCGCAGCCGCTCCACCGGCACCGGGTCGGCCGCCTCGGCGGTGGTCGTGGGCGTGCGCAGCAGCTCGCGGATCCGCCCGAGGCCGACCGCCGCCTGCTGGTAGCCGTCGAACACCTGCGACAGCTGGTTGACCGGTGCGAAGAACAGGTCGATGTACAGCAGGTACGCGACCAGTGCGCCGACCGACAGCGTCCCCGCGTCCACCCGCGACGCCCCGACGATGAGCACCAGCGCCGCGGCCACGCTGGAGAGGAACTGCACGAACGGGAAGTAGAGCGAGATGTACAGCTGCGCCCGTACCCGGGCCTCCCGGTAGGCCATGCCCCGGGCGACGAAGCGGTCGGTGTTGGCGTCGATGCGGCGGAACGCCTGGACGATCCGCATGCCCGCGACGTTCTCCTGCAGGTCGGCGTTGACCGTGCTGATCAGGTCCCGGGAGATCTCGTACTGCGCCGCCGACTTCTTGCGGAAGACCAGGGTCGCCGCGATCAGCAGCGGCAGCACCGCGAAGACCACCAGCGCCATGCCGGCGTCGATGATCAGCAGCGCGGCGAAGATGCCGAAGAAGGTGAGCAGGCTGACCACCGCGGTCACGACGCCGGTCTGCAGGAACGACGTCAGCGAGTCGAGGTCGGTCGTCATCCGGGTCATGATCCGGCCGGACAGCTCGCGCTCGTAGTAGTCCAGGCCGAGCCTGTTCAGGTGGGCGAAGATCTTCAGGCGCAGCGTGTAGAGGACCCGCTCGCCGGTCCGCCCGCTGACCCTGTTCTCCGCGCTCTGCACCATCCAGTCGAGCAGCACCACCGCCAGCGCGACCAGCGACGCCGCGGCCACCCCGGCCATCGCGGCCCTGGTGACGCCGTCGTCGATGCCGTGCCGGATCAGGATCGGGATGACCAGCCCGGCGCCCGCGTCCAGCGTGACGAGCAGCAGCGCGAGGGCGAGCGGTCTGCGGAATGGGCGCAGCAGGCGGCGGAGGCTGAAGTCGGGGTCGCCCTCGGCGGCCCGGGCCGGGGAGATGTCCGGGGTGTCGGTGGCCGGCGGCAGGGCGGCGACCTTGGCGAGGAGGTCGGGTGCTGCAGTACGGGCGGCCTTGGCCAGTGCCTTGGTGGGCATGGCGGGGGCGGGGGTGGGGTCTGGGGCGGGAGCTGCGGGCTTCGGGGCCTCCTGGGCCTCGCGGGTCCCCACGGTTTCCCCGGTCTCGCGGGCCTGCGGGGCGGTGCCGGGGGTGTCGGCCTCGGCCTGCGCGTCGGCCACGGGCTCGGCCGCGGTTTCCGACCCGGCCGGGGCGTCCGGCGTGGCCGATGTGGCCGATAGGGTCGGGGTGGGGGTCTTGCCGGCCTCGGGGTCGGTGATCAGGGCCCGGTACCGGGGACATCGGGCGTCGAGTTCCTCGTGCGTACCGAGGTCCACCAGCCGCCCGTGGTCCAGGACGGCGATGCGGTCGGCGAGCTGGAGGGTGGAGCGGCGGTGGGCGATCAGCAGGGTCGTCCGGCCGGCCATCACGGAGCGCAGGGCGTCGTGGATCTCCGCCTCGATCTGCGGGTCGACCGCCGAGGTGGCGTCGTCGAGCAGCAGGATGCGCGGGTCGGTGAGGATCGCCCGGGCCAGTGCGATGCGCTGGCGCTGGCCGCCGGAGAGGGTGAGCCCCTGCTCCCCGACCTTGGTCTCGTAGCCGTCCGGCAACTCCCGGACGAACTCGTCCGCCTGCGCGGCCCGGGCCGCCGCCTCGATCTGCTCGTCGGTCGCGTCGGGCCGCCCGTACGCGATGTTGGTGCGGACCGTCTCGGAGAACAGGAAGCTCTCCTCCGGCACGATGCCGACCGCCGCACGGACCGAGTCCAGGGTGAGGTCGCGCAGGTCGTGCCCGTACAGCCGGACCGCGCCCGCCGCCGGGTCGTAGAAGCGGGGCACGAGCTGCGCCACCGTCGACTTGCCCGACCCGGACGCGCCGACCAGCGCCAGGGTCTCGCCCGGGGCGAGCTTGAGGTCGAGCCCGTGCAGGACGGGCGCGGGGTGCTCGGGGTCGTAGCGGAACTCGACCCGGTCGAACTCCAGCGCCACGTCGGACGTCAGCGGGCCGACCGTGCGCGGGGTGGTGGGGTCAGCGGGGGCGGTGGGGGCGGTGGCGGTGGGGTCGGTGGCGGTGGGGGCGGCAGTGGTGCCGGTGAGATCGAGGGTGACGGCGTCCGGGCGCTCCTGGACCAGTGGGCGCTCGTCGATGAGCTGGAGCACCCGCTCGACGCCCGCCCGGGCCTGCTGGCCGACGGTGATCACCATGGTCAGCATCCGCACCGGGCCGGTCATCTGCGCGACGTAGGTGGAGAAGGCCACGAAGGTACCGAGCGAGACCTGGCCCTCGACCGCCAGCCAACCGCCCACCGCCAGCACGGCGACCTGGGCGAGCGCCGGTATCGCCTGCATCGCCGGGTTGTAGCGGCTGTTGAGCCGGACCGAGCGCAGCCGGGCGGCGAAGAGGTTGCGGGAGGCCGCTTCCAGCTTGGCCAGCTCCTGTTCCTCCTGCCCGAACCCCTTCACCACGCGGACCCCGCCGACCGCCTCGTCGACGACGCCCGCCACGGCCGCCGCCTCCTGCTGGGCCGCCCAGGTGGACGGGAACAGCCGCTTGCGGCTGAGCACCGAGACCCACCAGAGCGCCGGTCCCATCACCAGGGCGATCAGCGTCAGCGGCGGTGACAGCCAGAGCATGACGGCCAGCGACATCACGAACATCAGCAGGTAGCCGGTCATCATCGGCAGCATCGACAGCAGGCCGTTGATCAACTGGAGGTCGGAGGTGGCCCGGCCGACCACCTGCCCGGTGTCCAGCCGGTCCTGCCGGTGCCCGTCAAGCCGGCCGAGCGAACGGAAGAGGTCGCTGCGCATGTCGTGCTGGACGTCGAGCGCGAGCTGACCGCCGTAGTAGCGCCGCACCTGGGTACAGCCGAAGACCACGGCCGCGGCGAGCAGCAGCAGGATCGCCCAGGGCAGCAGGGAACGGGTGTGCTGGGTGATCACGTCGTCGATGATCAACTTGGTGATCAGCGGGACCAGCGACGTGACCGCCATCCCCACCAGCGAGGCCCCGAAGGCGAGCAGCACACTGCGCCGCGACCGCCAGCAGTAGCCCATCAGTCGGCTCAGCCAGCCGGGGCCGGCGTCGGCATCGGCATCGGGCTTTGCCTTGGGCCCGTGGCCGGTGGCGCTGTCGCTCTGGGCGCTGGCGGTGTGGGTGCCGTCACTGTGGGTGCCGTCGCCGCTGACGGTGGTGCCGGCGCCCGGGCGGGTGGACGGCCGGTCGGTGCGGGCAGCGCTCCCGGCCTCCGCACCGTCGCCGGCGCCGGCGCCGGGCGTCCGGGCTTCGGCCGGGGGTAGCTCCGCCGTAGATCCGTGAGTCTCAGGCATATTTAGGGACACTAACCGTTCCGTCAGGTGGCCACCATGGGGTTTCGGGCCAGGACCGGCCGGCCCGCCAAGGCCGGCGGAGGGACCAACAGCCTGCGAGCTGCGGTGATTCCCCCGTCCGGGGCCGAGCCCTCCTGAGGTCCAGCGTGACCGATGTACGGGCGCCTGCCCACCGACCTCCGGGGCATCCGAAAGGCCGACTTTCGTCCTACGCCATGGCGACCGCGGCGACCGGACCGCTGCTACCCGGCGCCGGACGGCCCTGTGGACGGCTCCTCGGACAGCCCCGTAGACGGCCCCGTGGACGGCCCTGCGGACGGCCCCGCGGACAGGTCTCCGGTGAGCGTTCCGAGCGTGGTCACGGACGGTTCGCCGGACTGGCAGCCGAGCTGCTGGCCGGCACGGCGGGCCCGGCGGCCGACACACCGGACCCGGCCGACGGTGCGCCGGGGCCTGCGGACGGCACCGCAGGTCCCGCGGACGGCACGGCGACCGAGGCGGCGGCGAAGGCGCCGTGGGCGAGGCGGTGGAGCAGGGCGGCCATGGCGTCGCGCTGGAGGCCGGTGCGCTCGGCGGTGGCCGGGGCGGCACCCGCGTCGGCTGCGGCATCCGCGGTGGCGTCGGCGCGGTCGCCCGCCGGGTCTCCCCCGTTCGGCGCAATGGCCGACGACGCGTTCGCGGCCTCCTCCGAATCCGCGGAAGCCTTCGCGGGAGCCTTCGGGGCAGCCTCGGGCCGGGCCGGAGCCTGGGCCTGGGCCTGGGCCGAACCCACGGCGGTGGTCGGCGCCGGAAGGGCGGCGGCGCTCGGCGCCAGGCTGTGCGGGGTGGAGTTGATCAGCCCGAAGACGGCGTGGACGGCGGCGCGGGCCACCGGCTCGGCGTCGGGTTCGGCGAGCGAGGGGAAGGCCCGGCGGACCACGGCCACCCACAGCTCGACGTACTCGCGCTGGAGCCGCCTGACCTTCCGGCGGTCCTCCTCCTTCAGGTGCAGCAGTTCCCGGTCGTGCAGGGTGATGAGGTCCCGGTCGTCGAGCGCGAAGTCGACGTGCCCGCCGATCAGGGCGTCCAGGGTCGCGGCGGCGTCGCCACCCCGCTCCCCGGCACCGTCGGCACCGCCCGGCTCGGCGCCCGCCCCGCCCATGCCGCTCTCGCCGCCGACCCGGCGGCGCCCCTCCTCCAGCAGGCGCTCGCTGATGCCGATCAGGAGGTCGGCGAGCATCGCGTCCTTGCCGGCGAAGTGCCGGTAGAGGCCGGGCCCGCTGATGCCGACGGCCTTGCCGATCTCGTCCACGCCCACACCGAGGAAGCCCCGGGCGGCGAACAGCCGGGCGGCCTCCTTGCGGATCTGGTCGCGGCGGGGGAGCGCGGAGGCGGTGGGGACGTTCGGCATGCCGCCCATCGTAGACAGTCGGGTTATCGAGCGTTAACCTGGGCCGCACGAGTTAACGCTCATTAACGTGTGGGGGTCGCGGGCACACCTGGACCTGTCGGCCCACCTGGTGCCGAGGGCAAGGGAGCTCTTGGATGGTCCTCTCATCGGCCGGCGCACCCACCGGCTTCATCGGCGGCCCCACGGGCGGCGACCCCGCAGGCCGTGGTTCCGCGAACGGCGGGGGCGCGAACGGAGGCACGGCCGGCAGCGGTCGGCCGGGCGACGGCTGGTCCGCCCCCGCGCCCCGCCTCAACTCGCTCGCCGACCCCGGCTCGGACGCCTACCGGGCGAACACCGAGGCGCACCGCGCCCTGGTCGCCGAACTGCGCGCGAAGCTGGGCGCCGCGGCGCTCGGCGGCGGCGCGAAGGCACGGGCCCGGCACACCTCGCGCGGCAAGCTGCTGCCCCGCGACCGGGTGGACACCCTGCTCGACCCCGGCTCGCCGTTCCTCGAACTGGCCCCGCTGGCCGCGGACGGCATGTACGACGGTGCGGCCCCCGCCGCCGGTGTGATCGCCGGCATCGGCCGGGTCGCCGGGCGCGAGGTCGTCGTGGTGGCCAACGACGCCACCGTCAAGGGCGGCACGTACTACCCGATGACGGTGAAGAAGCACCTGCGCGCCCAGGAGGTCGCGCTGGAGAACCGCCTCCCCTGCATCTACCTGGTGGACTCGGGCGGCGCCTTCCTCCCGATGCAGGACGAGGTCTTCCCGGACCGCGACCACTTCGGCCGGATCTTCTACAACCAGGCCCGCCTCTCCGCCGCCGGGATCCCGCAGATCGCCGCCGTGCTCGGCTCCTGCACGGCGGGCGGTGCGTACGTCCCGGCGATGAGCGACCAGGCCGTCATCGTCCGCAACCAGGGCACGATCTTCCTCGGCGGCCCGCCGCTGGTGAAGGCGGCCACCGGCGAGGTGGTCACGGCCGAGGAGCTCGGCGGCGGCGACCTGCACTCCCGCACCTCGGGCGTGACGGACCACCTGGCCGAGGACGACGCCCACGCCCTCTCCATCGTCCGCACCATCGTCGCCGGGCTGGGCCCGCGCGCGCCGAAGCCGTGGCCGCTGGCCCCGGTCGAGGCGCCCGCCGTGGACCCGGCCGGTCTGTACGGCGCCGTACCGGTCGACCCGCGCACGCCGTACGACGTACGCGAGGTGATCGCCCGGCTGGTCGACGGCAGCCGCTTCGCCGAGTTCAAGGCCGAGTACGGCGCGACGCTGGTGACCGGCTTCGCGCGGATCCACGGCCACCCGGTCGGCATCGTCGCCAACAACGGCGTGCTGTTCGCCGAGTCGGCCCTCAAGGGCGCCCACTTCATCGAACTGTGCGACCAGCGCGGCATCCCCCTCCTCTTCCTGCAGAACATCACGGGCTTCATGGTGGGCCGCCAGTACGAGGCGGGCGGCATCGCCAAGCACGGCGCCAAGATGGTCAACGCCGTCGCCTGCACCCGCGTCCCGAAGCTGACGGTGGTCATCGGCGGCTCGTACGGCGCAGGTAACTACTCGATGTGCGGCCGGGCGTACTCACCCCGCTTCCTGTGGATGTGGCCGAACGCCAAGATCTCCGTGATGGGCGGCGAGCAGGCGGCCTCCGTCCTGGCCACCGTCCGCCGCGACCAACTGGAGGCGCACGGCGAGGAGTGGCCGACCGAGGCGGAGGAGGAGTTCAAGCGCCCCGTCCGCGAGCAGTACGAGCGCCAGGGCAACGCCTACTACGCCACCGCACGGCTCTGGGACGACGGCGTGATCGACCCGCTGGACACCCGGACCGCGCTCGGCCTCGCGCTGACCGCGTGCTCCAACTCCCCGCTCCCGCCGCCCGGCCCGTACGGCGTCTTCCGGATGTGACGCGCCCGCCCGGGCCGGCCGGCCGCATCCCGAGCCGGTCCCGGGCCCGTCCTCCGCCCGTTCGCCCTTCTCTCCACCTCCTTCGTACGGCTCCACTCGACCCGGAGGAACGCCTCCCATGTTCGACACAGTTCTGGTCGCCAACCGCGGCGAGATCGCCGTGCGGGTCATCCGCACCCTTCGGCGCCTCGGTGTGCGCTCGGTCGCCGTGTACAGCGACGCGGACGCCGACGCCCCGCACGTCCGCGAGGCCGACACGGCCGTCCGGCTCGGACCGGCCGACCGCAGCGACAGCTCCGCCGCCGAGACCTACCTGCGCACCGACCAGATCCTCGCCGCCGCCCGCCGCACCGGTGCCCAGGCCGTCCACCCCGGCTACGGCTTCCTCGCCGAGAACCCCGCTTTCGCCCGCGCCTGCGCCGACGCGGGACTGGTCTTCATCGGTCCTCCTCCCTCCGCGGTGGAACTGATGGGTGACAAGATCAACGCCAAGGAGGCCGTCCGGACCGCCGGCGTCCCGGTGGTGCCCGGAAGCCGGGCCACCGCCCCCACGGACGACGAACTCGTCGCCGCCGCCGAGGAGATCGGCTACCCCGTCCTGCTCAAGCCGTCCGCCGGTGGCGGCGGCAAGGGCATGCGCCTGGTCAGGGACCCCGCCGAACTGCCCACCGAGATCGCCGCCGCCCGACGGGTGGCCCGGACCGCGTTCGGCGACGACACCCTGCTGCTGGAGCGCTGGGTCGACCGGCCCCGCCACATCGAGGTGCAGGTGCTGGCCGACGCCCACGGCACCACCGTCCACCTCGGCGAGCGCGAGTGCAGTCTGCAGCGCCGCCACCAGAAACTGATCGAAGAGGCTCCCTCCGTCCTGCTCAATGCCGAGACCCGCGCCGCGATGGGCGCTGCGGCCGTCCGGGCCGCCGAGTCCTGCGGTTACACCGGGGCCGGCACCGTGGAGTTCATCGTCCCCGGCCTCGACCCCGACTCACCCGCCCCCGCCGAGGGGGTGCGGGACTTCTACTTCATGGAGATGAACACCCGTCTCCAGGTGGAGCACCCCGTCACCGAGCTCGCCATCGCCATCGGCGGCGCGGCGCCCGGCTCCGGTCCGGCCTCCGCCGATGCCGCCGGCACGGCCCCGGCAGCGCCCTGGCGGCTGGACCTCGTCGAATGGCAGCTGCGGATCGCCGCGGGCGAGCCCCTCTCCTTCGTCCAGTCCGATGTCTCCTTCCTGGGCCACGCCATCGAGGCCCGTATCTGCGCCGAGGATCCGGAGCGGGACTTCCTGCCCACCGGCGGGCGCATCCTGGTCCTGGACGAGCCGCAGGGCGAGGGCGTCCGGGTGGACTCCGGGGTGGCCCCCGGCACCGTGATCACCAGCGCCTACGACCCGATGCTCGCCAAGGTCATCGTTTACGGGCCGGACCGCCCGACCGCCCTGCGGCGGCTGCGCGCGGCCCTGGCCGACACCCGCATCCTCGGCGTCACCACCAACACCGGCTTCCTGCGACGACTGCTCGCACACCCCGACGTCGTCGCAGGCCGGCTCGACACCGGACTCGTCGAGCAGACCGTCCAGCAGAACCCCGCGCTGCTGGCCTCGCCCTACTCCCCGCAGTCCGCCCCGGCACCGGCCGACCCGGCACTTGCCGAGTCCACCCGGGCCACCGGGTCCCCGACCGAGGGGGCCCCGGCCGAGCCGTCGCCGACCGTCACCGCCGACCCGGCACCGTCCCACCTCCTCTACTACGCGGCCGCGCTCGCACGGCACCTCGACCTCGCCCCGGCGGATACCGGCAGCGGCTGGACCGATCCCTTCTCCCTTCCCTCCGGGTGGCGCATGGGCGGCGAAGCCGCCTGGACCACCCACCGACTCCGCATCCCCGGCCAGGACCCGGTGGCGGTACGCGTTCGACCCGTGACCGTCCGCAACAGCGCCGGGAGCCCTTCCATTCCCGCGGACGCCACTCCTGAGGTGGAAGTCCAGCTCGGCGAGTTGACGCCCCGTCGGGCCCGCGCGGTCCGCACCGGCGGTCGGCTGCAGCTCACCGTCGACGGTCTGCAGACCGCCTTCGCGCTGACCGCCGACCCGGCGCCGGCCGCCTCGGCCGCGGGTCCGGTCACCTGGCTGGGCATCGACGGCGACGCCTGGCAGGTGCACCCGTACGACGCGGTCGGCGAGAGCGCCGCCACCGGCGCCGCCCACCACGGCGCGCTCACCGCCCCGATGCCCGGCACCGTCACCGTCGTGAAGACGACGGTCGGCGAGCAGGTCCGCCGGGGCCAGCCGCTGCTCGTCCTGGAGGCGATGAAGATGGAGCACGTGATCGCCGCACCGCACGACGGCACGGTCACCGAACTGCGCGCGAGCGCCGGCGCCACGGTCGCCATGGAGGAACTGCTCGTCGTGGTCACCCCGGTCGAGGAGGGCTCCCCCGCCGGGGCCGCCCCGGCCGAAGGCCCCGCGGAGGTGCGGTCGTGACCGCCGCCGACCCCACCGCCACGGAAACCGGCACCGGCGGCACGGTCCCCGGCCGGGAGCCCGACACCCTCGACCTGGGCCTGCCGGACCCCGTCCGGGACCCGGGCCTGCCGGCGGCGGTCCGGATCCACGAGGTCGGACCGCGCGACGGCCTGCAGAACGAGAGCGCGCTGGTACCCGTGGACGTGAAGGCCGAGTTCATCGAACGGCTCGCCGCCGCCGGGCTGCGCACGGTGGAGGCCACCAGCTTCGTGCACCCGAAGTGGGTGCCCCAGCTCGCGGACGCCGAGGAGCTGATGCCCCGGCTCGCCGGCCTCCCCGGCCGCCACCCGGAGCTGCGGCTGCCGGTCCTGGTGCCCAACGAGCGCGGCCTCGACCGGGCGCTCGCCCACCACGCCACCGACGTCGCGGTGTTCGCCAGCGCCACCGAGACCTTCGCCCGCCGCAACCTCAACCGGTCCGCGGACGAGGCGATGGCGATGTTCGAACCGGTCGTCCGACGCGCCACCGGGGCCGGGGTCGCGGTGCGCGGCTACCTCTCGATGTGCTTCGGCGATCCGTGGGAGGGGCCGGTGCCGCCCGCCCAGGTGATCGGCCACGGGCTGCGGCTGCTGGAGATGGGCTGCACCGAGCTGAGCCTCGGTGACACCATCGGCGTGGCCACCCCCGGACAGGTCACCGCCCTGCTGGAAGGCTTCGCCGCGGCCGGGGTCCCGGTCGAACGGCTCGCCGTGCACTTCCACGACACCTACGGCCAGGCGCTCAGCAACACCCTGGCCGCCCTGCGCAGCGGCGTCACCACGGTGGACGCCTCCGCGGGCGGGCTCGGCGGCTGCCCGTACGCCAAGAGCGCCACCGGCAACCTCGCCACCGAGGACCTGGTCTGGATGCTGCACGGACTCGGCATCGAGACCGGGGTCGACCTCCGGGCGCTGGTCGCCGCCAGCGGCTGGATGGCCCGCCGGCTCGGCCGCCCGAGCCCGTCCCGCGCCGTCCGGGCCCTGCTCGGCGGCGACCCCGACTGACCCGGACCGACCGCGACCGACCCGGACCGGCCGGCCCGCCTCAGGCCGACCCGCCCACCCCCGCGACGGCGCCGAGCCGCCGGGGCCCGTACGCGGCCCCGGGGCCGGCACGCCGCCGCGCCCACGACAGCCACCGACCGCACACCGCGCCTCCGTCCCACCGACGAGCGGAGGCCGGCCGTCCCGACCACGCCGACGGCCACGAACCCGAGGCCCAGGAGGATCACCATGCTCGACCACCGGCTCAACCCCGAGTACGAGGAACTGCGCCGCACTGTGGCCGAATTCGCCCAGGACGTCGTCGCGCCCAAGATCGGCGAATTCTACGAGCAGGGCGAGTTCCCCTACGAGATCGTCCGCGAGATGGGGCGGATGGGCCTGTTCGGCCTGCCGTTCCCGGAGGAGTACGGCGGCATGGGCGGCGACTACTTCGCGCTCGGCCTGGTGCTGGAGGAGCTCGCCCGGGTCGACTCCTCGGTCGCCATCACGCTGGAGGCCGCGGTCTCCCTGGGCGCGATGCCGATCTACCGGTTCGGCACCGAGGAGCAGAAGCGCGAGTGGCTGCCCCGGCTCACCTCCGGCGAACTCCTGGGCGCCTTCGGCCTGACCGAGCCCGAGGGCGGCTCCGACGCCGGCGCGACCCGCACCACGGCGCGCTACGACGAGGCCACCGACGAGTGGGTCATCAACGGCACCAAGTGCTTCATCACCAACTCCGGTACGGAGATCACGGGTCTGGTGACCGTCACCGCCCTGACCGAACCGATCGCTCGTTCGAGTGAAGACGGCGAGATCCTCTCGCCCAAGCGCGAGATCTCGTCCATCATCGTGCCCACGGGGACCCCGGGGTTCCAGGTCTCCAAGAAGTACTCGAAGGTCGGGTGGAACGCGTCCGACACCCGTGAACTGTCCTTCACCGACTGCCGTGTTCCTGCGTCGAACCTGCTGGGTGAGCGTGGCCGAGGCTACGCCCAGTTCCTGCGGATCCTCGACGAGGGCCGTATCGCGATCGCGGCCTTGGCCACCGGCCTGGCCCAGGGCTGCGTCGACCAGTCGGTGGCCTACGCCAACACCCGTCGGGCCTTCGGCCGGACGATCGGCGCCAACCAGGCCATCCAGTTCAAGCTCGCCGACATGGAGCTGCGCGCGCACACCTCCCGCCTGGCCTGGCGGGACGCCGCCTCCCGGCTGCTGCACTCCGAACCGTTCAAGAAGGAGGCCGCGATCGCCAAGCTGTACTCGTCGGAGGCCGCCGTCGACAACGCCCGCGAGGCGACCCAGATCCACGGCGGGTACGGCTTCATGAACGAATTCCCGGTCGCCCGGTTCTGGCGCGACTGCAAGATCCTCGAAATCGGCGAGGGCACGTCGGAGGTTCAGCGGATGCTGATCGCCCGGGAGCTCGGCGTCTCCTGACCCTCCGCCACCCCCCGGACCGAGCCCGCGATCCGGCTCACGGGTTGTCCGTCGGCGCCCGCGCACCGACGGACAACCCGAGGACGGGCGCCGGCCGGGCATGCGCCTGCGCGGCCACAGCCCGTGCCCTAACGGAGTCGGCGCCTGCGCCCCTGCGGCGACGGCCCGCCGCGCGTACGGACCGTCAGGGGATCACGATCACCGGACGGTTGGCTCGGCGTGCGAGACGGCCGGAGACGGACCCGAAGAGCTTGCCGAGCAGGCCGTGCGTACTGCCGACGACGATCGCGTCGGCGGCGTACTCGCGGCCGACCTCCTCGATCTCGTGGCAGATGTCGCCGCCGCGCTCCACCAGGATCCACGGGACACCGGCGAGGAAGTCCGCGCAGGCGAGCTCCAGGCCGAGGACCTCGGTCCGGTGGTCGGGGAGGTCGACGAAGACGGGCGGTTCACAGCCGGCCCACACCGTGGCGGGCAGGCGGTTCGCCACGTGCACGATCACCAGGCCGCACTGGGAACGCCGTGCCATGCCCACCGCGTAGGCCAGCGCCCGCTCGCTCGACAGCGAACCGTCGAAGCCCACCACCACGCCGTGCTGGAAGGCGGGGTCGGGGCGCATCGGCGCCTCCTGGACGGCGGGTTCGCCGGGCGCGCCCGGAAGCCCGGACGTCCCCGGGCGGTCGGCACCCGCTCCACGGCGGCCCGTCATCGCCGACCCCGCAGTGCCGTCGGGGCGGCCGTCGTGCTCGTCGCTGCCGCTCCGCCGGTGGGGGCGCCCGGCACGGTCGCCGTCGCGCTCGTCGACGTCGCGCCCGTCGACCTCGTACCCGTGAGGGCCGGCCGGTTCGCCGGCGAACCCGGTACGGCGGCCGCGCGAGCGCGGGAGGCTTCGGCGGGCGAGGCCGCGGAGGACGGCGTGCACGCCTGCACCTGCGGCCGGTGCGGTGCCTGGGGCCGTACGTTCCCCGCCCGGCACCGGGTTCTCGGCCGTGCCGCCGACCGCGTCCGGATCGATCGGTCGGGAGGAGTCAAAACCAGCCATGGCACAAGGCTCTTCGAGGGAGATGGGCCGACAGGAGAGGACAACGCTGCCCAGGCAGCAGGCCCGCCCACGGCGCGAAGCCGGTCTGTGCCGAGCACCACCGTGTGTGACCTGTTCCTTTCAGAGTACGACGGGCGCCGGACTCAGCCCAGCGGCCGAGCCCCGGAACGACGGCGTTCCCGCGAACGAGGGATGCGCCTGTCATTCATCGCGCGCCCCGGAGGCAGCACGCGCGCCCCCGAAGAAGAGGTTCCCTGGAGCTTGACTGAGCGGGCCGGGCAGCGCAACAGGCCCTCGGGACACCGTGACCGGACTGTCATTGATCGACGACGATCCGTTGCCGCCCGTCACCCGCCGCACAGTGGATCAACCGGACACCGCACGCCCCACCAGCACCGCACGCACCTCCGTCACCGACCGTGACGCACCGGTTCCAGCCACTTCGCACTGGTTTGCGACGGCCTCTGGCAATTGCCAGATGCATACCCGGGGGCGCTGGCACCATGCTCGGCATGCCCCTGCTCCTGCTCGACCTCGACAACACGCTGCTCCCCAGGGACGCCGCATTCCGGGCCTGGGCTCGGGAGTTCCTGGCCGAACGACGGCTGCCCCCCGGCGACCTCGACTGGCTCGCCACCATCGACGGCGGCGGCTACGTGCCGCGCAGCACCGTACTGGCCGCCGCCAGGCGCCGCTACGGCCTGGACGAATCCATGGACCTCCTGCTCGCGCACTACCGCCGCGGCATCAACTCCCACATCCACTGCCCGTCCCGCAACATCGACGCGCTCCGCACGGCGCGCGCGGCGGGGTGGACGCTCGGCATCGTCAGCAACGGCAACACCCGCCCGCAGCTGGACAAGATCCGGCGCACCGGGCTCGGTCCGCTGGTCGACGGCTGGGTGATCTCCGAGGAGGCGGACTGCCTCAAGCCGGACCCGCTGATCTTCGAGATAGCCGCCCAGCGATGCGGCATCGCACCGACCGGGGACTGGACCGATCGGACCTGGATGATCGGCGACCACGCCCCCGCCGACATCGCCGGCGCCGAACTGGCCGGCCTGCGCAGCGTCTGGCTGCACCACGGCCGCCCGTGGGCCGAACCCGGATACCGGCCGACCCTGAAGGCCGCCGGCCTGCCGGAGGCCGTCGGGCAGGTGCTGTCGGCCCGCAGCGCGCCCGGCCCGCGGTCCGGCGTCCGCCCGGGCGCCCCGGTCCGCCGCCGGGGCCCGGGAACGGGGCGTACGGCGACACCGATCCCGGCCGGGGCCACGACCGGAGCACTGGCCGGCGCCACGGGCGTCGCCGCGAAGGTCGCGGTGGCGGTCCCGGCGCCTACGACGGCTCCTGTGGCCTCGGCGGCAGTGGCCGTGCACCCGGCGGCGGTGGCTCCGGCTGCGGCCTCAGCTGCAGTACGGATGGCCACGGCTCCGGCCGGGCCCACGACCGTCGCACTGGGGCCGGCCGTCGTCGGGCAGACCGTGGCCTGACGGGCGGGAGGCGCGCGACCGGAGCCGGGGCCCCGACCGGAAGCGGGGCCGAGACAAGGGCCGAGGGCGAGACAAGGGCCGGGCCCGGGCCGGGGTCGAGACCGGGGCCAGGGCCGGGGCCCGAATCGGGCGGAAGGAGCGGGGTACGGCCCGGAGAACCCGCCGGAGGAACGGGCGGAGCCAAAAGCTGCCGTGGTGCGGGACGCGCAATCCGGCGCACGATCACTCACGGCCGCCCCGGACCGCGATCACACGCCCGCCACCGCGCACCTCGCAACCGTCCACGGCCGGGGCTCTCCACGGCGTCCCGGTGTCCGAAACGCGTCTGCCCGGGTTGCCCCGGTCGGCGGCGTCCGATCCTCCGGGAGGGCGGTTTCCGGCCCGGCCGGGAGCCCCCGTCCTGCCCCGCCTCCACTACCGCCGTGCCACAACCTCGCCACCACCGCCGTCGCGCCGACCTCGCCGCTACCGCCGCACCACCACGACCGCCGCCGGCGCGTCGCCCGCGCCTCCGCTCCCGGCCCCACCGCTGACGCCGTCCCTGCAGCGGGCCGGTCGGTCAGCCGTTCCACCAGAAGGTGCGGCTCTGCTCCGTGAAGCCCATCTTGAGGTAGAGCGGTGCGCCGAGCTTGGTGGCGACCAGGGTGGCCGGGCGGTCGGGGTGCGCGGCCAGTGCGGCCTCCACGACGGCCCGGGCCACGCCGCGCGAACGGTGCTCGGGCAGGGTGGCGACCCAGTAGAGGCCGACGGTGCTGCCGTCGTCGTAGGCGAGGCAGGCGCCCGCCGGTTCGCCGTTGCGGCGGGCCAGCCAGGCCCGGCAGCCCGGGTCGTGGAGGAGGGGTGCCGGCAGGGCCACGCCGCGGACCCACGGCTGGCGGGCCTCCAGCGGGAAGCCGTCGACGATCGTCCGCTCCACCTCGGCGAAGACCTCGTCGTCGAACACCTCCTCCAGCACGGTCGGCCCCTCGAAGGCCGCACCCGCCGTGCCTCCGTCCGCCGCGCCGCCGCCGTCCGCCGACCCGCTTCCACCCACGAACCCTCCACCACCTGCCAGGGCGCCCACCTGGGCAACCGCCACCGGACCGTCCGTCAGCCCGGCACCCGCCGACCGGACCTCGCGGCCGTGCGGTACCACGGGTCCGGGCTCGCGGGCCATCACGGCCATCGAGTTCTGGCAGGTGCCGCCGAAGCGGGAGAGGTCGAGCCTGCCGTAGGGGTCCTCGACGGTGAACTTCTCGCTCGACCAGTCGCGGAGCAGGGCACCCAGTTCCTCCTCCAGCGCCACCGGTTCGTCGTACGGCTCGGTGACCAGGATGCGGTGGGCGTCGACGGGGGTCCGGGCGCAGCGGACGGCAGTCCAGCCGGGGCGGACGACCTGCTGCCAGTGGTGGGCGTCGGCCTGGGCCTGCCAGAAGGCGGCGGCGTTGCGGTTGGCCTGTTCGAGCCGGCTGTCGATCTTCATATGAGGACCGTAACGCGGGCGGGCAGCCTGCGGTCTTCGTCCAGGTGTCCGGCCCGAACTCTGGCCGGATGGAGCCTGCGGGGCGCGCGCCGCGCTTCCGTGCGCCCTGGCGTGCACCGGTGATTTTCGGTCAATCTCGTGCGACTCCCCAGCCCTTGGGCAAAGCCGCAGCCCAGACCTGCCGGCCGGGGGTGCCGTAGCCGGACGTCCCAGGAGCAGTCCAACGACAACTGGCCACCGTTGCACCTGCCCCCTTCCCAGAGGGGTCGACGGGTGCCACGCTTCGTGATCGAATGCATCACGCCAAATTGCCATGTCGACATAGCGTCGGATGGTGAACTTGTCACAACGGCAACGGTCCACCCGATAGATTCGATCTTGGCGAGCAGTGCCGCATCACCACACCACACCACCGAGGGGGCTTGAACGCCTTGAGCAGGGTGAGCAGGAGCGACGGGGGTCCTGACAGCGGCCAGGCCGCAGCCGGCACCACGGGCCGGGGGCTGAGAAGCACCGGCATCCCGTCCACCGCTGCCACCTCGGGCGTCCCCGTTTCCTCGCACACCCCAACAGCCCCGTACGCCACACCGGTTCCACCGGTCGGCGCCGCGGCCGTCGGTGCGCCCGGCGTACCCGCGGTGCCGTCGCTGCTCGCCGCATCGACCGCCCAGGCCGCGCCGACCGTGCAGGCCGCGTCGTCCGCACCCGGCGCCCAGGCGATGGCGATGTCGGCCTCCCCCGCGCCCTCCGGCTACGCGCACGCGGGCGAGCCGTCGGCCCACGCCCCGGAGGGCGGCGGACGCGCCGTCACCCGAGCCGCCGTCAACCACGGTCCGGTCCAGGGGCACCAGCAGGCCCACTCGTTCGCCACCGGCCTGCCGGCGCCCGGCGCCGGGGGCGGTTCCGCGGCCGGACCGAACGGTGCGGCCGCGAACGTCCTCAACGGACCGGCCTCCGGTGCGGTACCGGGAACGGTGTCGGCGGTGGCGAACGCGCCCCGCAAGCTCTCCGGACGGCGGCGGCGCGAGACCGTCGCCGTACTGATCTTCGGCGGCGCCCCGATCTTCGAGAGCTCGATCCCGCTCTCCGTCTTCGGCGTCGACCGCCAGGACGCCGGGGTGCCGCGCTACCGCCTGCTGGTCTGCGCCGGCGAGGAGGGACCGCTCGCCACCACCGGCGGGCTGACGCTCTCCGCCCCGTACGGGCTGGAGGCGCTGGCCCGCGCCGGGACGATCGTCGTCCCGGCCTGGCGCTCGATCTCCCAGCCGCCGCCGGTCGAGGCGATCACCGCGCTCCGCAAGGCGCACCACGAGGGCGCGCGGATCATCGGGCTCTGCACCGGCGCGTTCGTGCTCGCCGCCGCCGGACTGCTGGACGGCCGCCCGGCGACCACCCACTGGATGTACGCACCGACCCTCGCCAAGCGCTACCCGCGGGTCCACGTCGACCCCCGCGAGCTCTTCGTCGACGACGGCGACGTGCTGACCTCGGCCGGCACGGCCGCGGGGATCGACCTCTGCCTGCACGTCGTCCGCACCGACCACGGGGCCGAGGCGGCCAACGCGCTGGCCCGCCGCCTGGTGGTGCCGAGCCGGCGCAGCGGCGGAGGACAGGCCCAGTACATCGATCAGTCTTTACCGGAGGAGATCGGGAACGACCCGCTCGCCGAGGTCGTCACCTGGGCGCTGGAGAACCTCAACCAGCAGTTCGACGTCGAGGTGCTGGCCGCGCGCGCCTACATGAGCCGGCGCACCTTCGACCGCCGCTTCCGCACGCTCACCGGCAGTGCACCGCTGCAGTGGCTGATCACCCAGCGGGTGCTCCAGGCGCAGCGGCTGCTGGAGACGTCGGAGCTGTCGGTCGACGACGTCGCGCGCCGGTGCGGCTTCCGCTCCCCGGTGGCACTGCGCGGGCACTTCCGCCGGCAGCTCGGGGTCTCGCCGGCCGCGTACCGGACCAGCTACCGGGCCCGTCGGCCCGGTCCGCAGCTGGGCGCCCCGGGCACCCAGCACCCGGGCGACGCGCGGACGGCGGGGGCCCCGCAGCCCTCGGCCGGCGGGTACCCGGCGACCGGCGCGGCCGGGACGGGCGTGCCCGGGCAGCCGGGCGGTCCGGCCCCCGCCCAGCACTCCCACCTGCTGCCGTCCGGCGCAGCCGGGGGTGCGGTGCAGCACGGCTCGAACGGCCACCCCGGCCAGCACGGGTTCCACGCGGGCCCGGGCCAGCACGGTCAGCACGGGGTGCCCGGTCAGCACGGCGGTCCGGGCCAGCACGGGGTGCCCGGTCAGCACGGCGCGCAGCAGGGCTACCACGCCCGGCCCGCGCAGCCGTACGGGCAGCAGCCGCAGCACCAGCCGCATCCCGCCCAGCCGGGTTCGGGACGCGGCCCCGGTCGGCCGCTGATGGTGCCGCAGCAGGGCGGCCCCGGACCGGCCCGGCATGCCCGGACGGTGGAGCACGCGGCGGCCGAGGACGGCCACTCGCAGCCGGGTGCCCGCGGCCAGGGCCAGGGTCACCGCGGTGCGGGCGAGCCGCCCGGCGCCCCGACGGGGGCGGACGGCCGCCCGCGGCCGGTCCAGGGCCAGGCCCGCACCCCGCAGGCACGGGCCGGCGAGGCACGGGCCGCCGAACCGCGGGCCGGCGAGGCACGGGCCGCGGACGTCCGTACCGGGGAGGGCCGGGAGGAGCGGGACGGCCGTAGGAGCCGGACCGCCCAGCCGTCCCGTCCCGCACGGGAGGCGCCCGCCGCACGCGAGGCCGGCAGCACCGGCGGGGAGCGGGAGGAGCACGGCCCGGCCGGCCACGGCCAGGCCGAGCAGCCCCAGGGTTCCCGCGCCCCGGCGCCGCGTTCGACGCCTTCACTGCCCGCGGCGCGTGATCGCGCCGTAGGGTGAGTGGCGTGAATGACCGCTTGGTATGGATCGACTGTGAAATGACGGGCCTCGACCTCGTCCGGGACGCCCTGGTCGAGGTCGCGGTGCTGGTGACGGACTCCGAGCTCAACATCCTCGGCGAGGGCGTCGACGTGATCGTCCGCCCGCCGGCCGAGGCGCTGGAGAACATGCCGGAGGTGGTGCGCACCATGCACACCGCCTCCGGCCTGCTCGACGAGCTGGAGAACGGCGTGACGCTCGCCGAGGCCGAGGCGCTCGTGCTGGCGTACGTGCGGGAGCACGCGCCGGAGGCCGGGAAGACCCCGCTCTGCGGGAACTCCGTGGCCACCGACCGCGGCTTCCTGGCCCGGGACATGCCGGCCCTGGAGAGCCACCTGCACTACCGGATCGTGGACGTCTCCTCGATCAAGGAGCTGGCCCGCCGCTGGTACCCGAGGGCGTACTACAACAGCCCCCAGAAGGGCGGCAACCACCGGGCGCTCGCCGACATCCGGGAGAGCATCGACGAGCTGCGGTACTACCGCGAGGCGGTGTTCGTCCCGCAGCCCGGCCCGGACACCGACACCGCGCGGGCGATCGCGGAGAAGTACCGGCCGCCGGCCGGCTGACCCCCGGTCCCGGAGCGCCGCTCCGGTTGCGGCGGGCGGGCGGACCGGGCACCGTTCGGGACTGCTCCGGCGGTGCCCCGGGACCGCGCCGGGGGCGTCCGGGGCGACGGCCGCGGACCTGCGGATGCACGGCGAGGGGTGCCCGCGCCCGCTCGATCGAAACCCTGGCGCGAGCACCCCTTCGGATCCTGTAGAGTTCTTCCTGTCGGAACGGGAACGCGAAAGCGGGAACGAGCCTGACAGATGGTGGGTGTAGCTCAGTTGGTAGAGCACCTGGTTGTGGTCCAGGTGGCCGCGGGTTCGAGTCCCGTCACTCACCCCAGAGCCTGAGGGCCCGATCTCTTCGAGAGATCGGGCCCTCAGGCGTTTCCGCATTCGCCCGCCGCCCCCAGCGCCCCCGCTCCCGGATTTCCGGTCGAACAGGTCTGCCATCGAAAGCTACCGACTAGTAACATGCCCGCATGACCACTACCTCGATCGGCCAGCTGCTCGACTCCACCGTGCCGATGGCGCACACCCTCAAGCTGGAGTACCTGGAGACCACGCCGGAGCGGGCCGTCCTGCGGCTGCCCGACCAGCCCGACTACCGCAACCACGTGGGCGGCCCGCACGCCGGCGCGATGTTCACGCTCGGCGAGACCGCCACCGGCTGCGTCGTGCTGGCGGCCTTCGGCGACCAGCTCTCGCGGGCGGTGCCGCTCCCGGTGCACGCCGAGGTCGACTACAAGAAGGTGGCGACGGGCGAGGTCACCGCGACCGCGACCCTGGGCCGTCCGATCGACGAGGTCGTCGCCGAGCTGGACGCGGGCACCCGCCCGGAGTTCCCCGTCACCGTGGAGATCACCCGCGGCGACGGCGCTGTGACCGGCGTCATGACCGTCGTGTGGACGCTGCGCCCCAACTCCTGAGCCCCCGCCGCCGGGCAGGTGTCCGATGACCGATGACCGATAGCCGATGACGGCTGACGGCTGACGATCATCGGCTGACGGCCGGCAGATCACAGTCGACGGATGACACCCGACAGCAGACAACCAACAGCTGACGACTGACAGATGACGGCTGATGTCAGACAGAGAACAGCTGTCGGCGAACGCCATCCCGTCAACGGCGGACAGCTCCCGATAACTGTCCGTGACGGCGGCCGTGACCTCGCGGGGCGTCCGCTCGTTCTCGACTCACGTGCGAGCCAAACATGCGACCAGCGCCCAGGAAGCCTCCCGAGGTGACGGCCATACCGGCCGGACGGCCGCCGGTCGGCTGCCCCGCCCCCGGACCATCGCGGCGGGCGGGGCACTGATCGCACAGGTGTGGGGGCTGGGGCTGAGCGCACCGTGTGCGTACGCGGCGGCCGCCGACCCGGTACCTGCACCCGCGGGCCGAGCGGTTCGCCCACTCGACGACAGCGCAGCATCCTCCGGTACGACGTCCTCCCGTACGGCGTCCTCTCGTGCAGCATCCTCCGGTACGGACGGGGTACCGGGCAGTGGTGCGCGCAGCGGCGAGGTCCGCGCCGAGGCGGCGCAGCAGGGCAACGCCCACCGCAACGCCGGGCGTTCGGCGGCGGGTGACCGTGCGTCGGAGGCCACCTCGAAGACGGCCCCGGCGGCGCCCGGTCGGACTCCCGGGGCTGCCACCCCCGCACGGCCGGCGCAGCAGCCCGGTCAGGCCGGCTCCCCGGGGTTGCTGGGCGGCATCACCGGCTCGGCGGCTTCGGTGGTGCCGGTGCCCGGCCTGGAGGATCCGGCGGGCACGGTCGGCGGGGTGGGTGAGGTGCTGCAGGACCGGATCAGGGCGGGCGGGTTGCCGCTTCCGGGGCAGGCGGCCGCGGTGCCGGATGCGTTCGCCCTGGCCTCGGGGCTGCTGTCGACCGTACCGCCGCAGGGGCGCGCCGCCGGGCCGCGGGCCTCCCGGGACACCGCGCAGGGGGCGGGGGGCGAGGCGGCGGGACGTTCGGACGGCGGGGCGGGCCGGGGTGGCGTCGGCTGGGGGCAGCAGCGCGGTCCGGCCGCACCGCCGCCGGCCGGGGAGGGCAGCAGCGCGCGCTCCGGCGCCGTGTCCGCCGGGTACCCGGGCGCGGGCGGCGGTTCCGGCGGCCCGGGGTCGGCCGGCGGCAGCGGGTCGCAGGCGGTCCCCGCGCCGCGGACGGGCACGGAGGAGTTCACTGTGGTCGACACCGCGGCCGCGCCGGTCGCCCACGGCACGACGGGCACCGGCACCGCGGTCGCCGTGCCGATCGCGGCGGGCCTGCTGCTGACGGGCGCCGCGATGTACAAGCACCGGGGCCTGCCGCGCGGGCACTGACCCGCCGCCCTCACCCCGCCGCCCACAGCACCGCAGTCAACATCAGGCAGTCGGCAGTCAGCAGTCAACATCAGGCAGCCGGCAGTCGGAACCCCGGAACGTCAGTGGAATGCCCCCGGCGGCGGTGCGGGCGAGGGGGCCGCGGTGGCGTCGGTGGCGGGGGCCGCGCCGGCCGCGAAGTCGACCAGGGCCCGGCCGTGTTCGAGGCGGCCGAGGGCGGAGTCGGTGGCCACCCGGCGGGTGAGGTCGGCGACCGGGAGCGGGGTGTGGGCGGCGGCCAGGACGAGGTTGCCGAAGCGCTTGCCGCGCAGGACCGCGGGGTCGGCGACCAGGCAGAGTTCCGGGAAGACCGCGGCGAGGGTGGCGACTTGGGAGCGCGCGAACGCCAGGCCCGACCCGTCGGTGATGTTCGCGGCGTACCAGCCGCCGGGGGCCAGGGCGCGGGCGGCGAGCCCGGCGAACTCCACGGTCGCGCAGTGGGCGGGCACCCGGGCGCCGGAGAAGACGTCGGTGATGACGAGGTCGACCGCGCCCTCGGGGGTCCGTTCCAGCACGCCGCGGGCGTCGGAGCCGCGCACCTTGATCTGCCAGCCGCGCTGCAACGGCAGCTCGGTGCGGACGAGTTCGGTGAGCGCGGTGTCGATCTCGGCGACCTGCTGGCGCGAGCGCGGACGGGTGGCCGCCGTGTAGCGGGCCAGGGTGAGGGCGCCTCCGCCGAGGTGCAGCACGGTGATCGGCCGGGCGGGCGGGGCGACCAGGTCGATCAGGTGGCCGAGCCGGCGCTGGTACTCGAAGCCGAGGTGGGTCGGGTCGGCGAGGTCGACCATGGACTGGGGGGCGCCGTCGATCAGCAGGGACCAGGCGCCGGGGCGGTCGCGGTCGGGGCGGAGTTCGGCCAGGCCCGAGTCGACGGGACGGGTGAGCGGGCCCTGGGCATGGGTACGGCCGTCGGTCCCGGTCGGCTCCTGCGCGTCGGCGGCGCGGTTGGCCGAGGTGCGGCCGGTTCTGCTGCTTCGTCCCATCGGGCCATTATCGCCGCAGCTCACCGTGGGGGCCGCCGGGGAACGGACACCCGGACACCGCACAGCAGGGGCAAAACAAGGCGGAACGGGACGGGGCGGAGCGGAGCGGATTCAGAACGGGCCGAGCCCGCCCGCCGTCAGCGTGCAGGCCGCCTCGCAGAGCGCGGAGCGCAGCACCCAGGCGTCGGTGGGGCGGGCTGCGCAGTCGGCGCCCGCGGGGGGCATCACCCAGCGCGGGTCGGTGGCGGGCAGCAGCAGGGCGCCGACCGTACAGGAGCTGCCCGGGAGGTGCCAGGTCTCGGCGGTGCCGGCCGGGACGAAGAAGGAGACGGTGCTGCCGCTGCGGCTCTGCAGGACGGCTCCGCAGGCCCGGCGCAGGCGCAGGATGTCCACCGCCTCCAGGCCGTGCCGCAGCGCGACGGTCACGGTGTCGTACGCACCGACCACCGGGACGGCGCCCGCCGCTCCCCCACCGTTCCCGCTCCCCTCCACGGCCCCGGCACTCGCAACCCCCTCCCCCGCGACGCCCGCAACCCCCGACCCCGACCCCGCCACGGGCCCCGAACCCGCGCCGCCGGGCCGGCCGGCCCCCACCGGGCGGGGTGCGCCGCCGCCGCAGGGGGTGCGGGCGGTGCTCCGGTCGTCGACGGGATCGGGCAGCAGGGCGGGGACGGCGGCGGCCCGGACGGCGGCGGCGGGGCGGTGGTACTGCGGCACTCCGGTGGCCATCGCGGGCCCTCCTGTCCCTCGTGAGTCGGAAGCGGCGCCGCCCGCGGGTGGGGGTGGTCGGCCGCGCCGGCGGACGGGCCGGGGCAGCGGGCCGGGCGGCGGCCGGGCTTTCCACGTATCAGGACAACGCGAGGAGTGCGGCGGAGGCCACGGGGCGGCTTACAGCAAGGCATGGCATTTCATGGCAGATCCCGGCAACTCTGCCCGTTTTGCGATGAATTGGCAGGACATCCACCGTGAACCCGCCGTACGCACCCGGTGACTGCGGGTACTGTCTGAGCCGCACGCCGCACCTCGTACGACCACGGAGCGCAGCATGGCAGCCACCCCACCGGCCGAGCCGAACCGCCCGTCGCCCAACACCGTGATGCGCGAGCTGCGCGGCGACCGTTCGCCGGGCGAGTTCGCGACGGCGGTGCGCCGGGCGGCCCGGGAGATCGGCGAGCACGTGTCCTGCGACGCACGCTACGTGGGCCGGGTCGAGGCGGGCGAGATCCGCTGCCCCAACTACGCCTACGAGCGCGTCTTCCGCCACATGTGGCCGGACCGCTCCCTGACCGACCTCGGCTTCGTCCCGCGGACCGCCGTCCGGCGCCGACCGGCGGACGGCGCCGCCGGGCCCGCCGAGCCGCCCCGGACCGACCCGAACACCCGGGCCCGGACCGACCCGAACCTGTGGCCCCGGACCGACCCGAACGCCGACCCCCGGACCGACCCGAACCTCCGGACCTGGACCGGACAACCCGACCAACTCCACTGGCACTCACCGCAGTTGCCCGACCCGCGTGCACCGCGGTCCGGCCCCACCCCGTACGCTGCTTCGCCGTACCCCGCGCCGCACCCGGCGGCGCACCCACCGGTCGTGCCGCAGCCCCGGGGGCCGCTGACCGCGCCCGGGCGGCCCGGCGGGCCGCACCATCTCGACGAGGAGAACGACGACGTGCGTCGCCGTACGTTCCTGACCGGCCTGACCGGCGGATCGACCGCCCTGGCCACCGCGATCGGCCTCGACCGGCCGGCCGCCGCCTCCGGGCACCCCGGCTCCGGACACCCCGCCTCGGGCGCCGCTGCCTCCGGCGCCCCCGGTTCCCCACCCCCGGGCCCCGGCACGACCGGCGCCGACCCCTTCGCCGCGGGTGCCGACCCCTTTGCCGCCGGCACCGACCCGTTCGCCCCGGGCGCCACCGGCGGCGAACCGTACGTGCCGGGCCGCCCGGGGCGGGTGCCGCCGCCGCGCAAGGTCGGCGCGGCCGAGGTGTCGAGCGTCCGGCAGGCCGTCCGGGACATCCGGCTGGCCGACGACGCGCACGGCGCGGACACCCTGTTCGAGTTCGCCGGGCAGTCGCTGCGCCGCGCATACGTCCTGCTGAACGAGGGCGAGTACAGCGCCGAGACCGAGCGCGAGCTGCAGGCGGGGGCGGGCGAACTGGCCATCTCGGTCGGCTGGTTGGCGCACGACTCGAACCGGCTGGCGGACGCCCGCTCGTTCTACGCCGAGGCGCTGGCCACCGCCCGGATGGCCGGGGACGCCGCCCTGGAGGCGCACGTCTTCAGCAACAGCGCCTTCCTCGCCCGGGACGCCAACCGCCCGCGCGAGGCGCTGCGGGCGGCCCAGGCCGGGCAGGTCGCCGCCCGGCAGCTGGGCTCCGACCGGCTGCTGTCCCTGCTGGCGATGCGCGAGGCGGGCGGCTGGGCGCTGCTCGGGGACCGCGCCGCCTGCGAACGGGCCCTCGGCCAGGCGCACCGGCTGTTCGCGCGGGGCGCCACGGAGGCCGATCCGGAGTGGATGTCCTTCTTCGGGGAAGCCGAACTCGCCGGGCTGGAGTCGCAGTGCTGGTCCGCCCTCGGCGACTGGGACCGGGCCAGCGAACGGGCCGGGCTGGCCATAGCGCTGCAGGACCCGCACTTCGTCCGCAACCGGGTGCTGTACACCGCCGAGCTGGCGCACGACCGGCTCGGGCGCGGCGATCTGGCGGGTGCGGCCGGGCACGGCAGCTCGGCGGTGGCGCTGTTCGGCGAGGTCCGCTCGGCGCGGATCCGGAGCATGCTGGCCGACACGGCGGGACGGCTGCGGGTGCACGCGGCGGTGCCCGAGGTGGGCGAGTTCCTGGCGGCGTACGACCGGGCGGCCTGAGCCCCGGGGTGCGTCCCGGGGCCCGGACCGGCGGCCGTCAGTGCTTGAGGCCCTCCAGGTGGCCGAGGTCGTTCCAGACCTCGACCGCCGGCGCCCCGTACTCCCAGGACAGCACGCAGAGCGCCGCGGTGCCGAGCTTGAAGCGCTGCGCGTACTCGGGCGGCAGGCCGAGCCAGCGCGCGGTGAGGATGCGCAGCAGGTGGCCGTGGGCGAAGAGCAGGACGTCGCGGTCGGCGCAGTGCATCACGGTGGTGTCCGGCTCCGGCACCCCGTGTTCGAGGTGCAGGGCGGCCAGGAAGGCGTCGACCCGGGCGGCGACCTCGGAGAGCTTCTCGCCGCCGGGCACGCCGTCGCGCCAGATCAGCCAGCCCGGCTGGTCGGTGGCCCGGATGTCGTGGCCGGTGCGGCCCTCGTACTGGCCGTAGTCCCACTCCAGGAGTTCGGGGCGGTCCACGGCGCGGTCGCCGAAGCCGGCCAGGGCGCAGGTCTCGCGGGCGCGGTCCAGCGGGCTGGTGTAGACGAGTGCGTCCGGCAGGCCGTTCCAGGGGGCCTTGGCGAGGCGGGCGCCGAGCGCCCGGGCCATCGCGCGGCCCTCCTCGGTGAGCGGGATGTCGGTACGGCCGGTGTGCTGGCCGGTGGCGGACCACTCGGTCTCGCCGTGGCGGACGAGCACGATTCGGGCGGGCATGGCGCGGCTCCTCGCAGGGGCGGTGGCAACGGTCGCGGGTCTCACCATTGAGCACCGGGGTTCCATGATCCCCCACCTGCGGGCCCGGCACCGCCCGGGAGCCGGCGACCCCGCTCCCCCGTCCCGCCCGGGTGCCCGCACCCCGGCCCTCACCAGCGCCACCGCACCGCCACCGCCGCCCGCCGCCCGCCGTCCGCCGCCGCATCCACCCCACCCCCCGGAGCCCGCACCCCGCCCGCCGCACCCCCGCCACCACCGCCCGGGGCCGGGAACCGCCGCCTTCACCCCGGATTGTCGGACCCGGATGCAACACTGGGCCGCACCATGAACGTCTCGACGAACGTCCCGCTCGGCGGACACCCCGAGCCGCTCGCCCAGCGGCTCGCCGAGCTGCGCGGCCCGGCGCCGCAGCGCAGCCTGAACGCCCGCGCCCTCGCCGCGCTCGCCGCCAATCCCGGCTGTCACCGCCGCGCCGTGCTGGACGCCGCGGGGGTCGACAAAACGGCGCTGGCCCACCGGCTGGGGCGGCCCGCCCCGTTCGGCCAGTCGCCGTTCGCGATCGCGCGCGGCGTGATCTTCGAGGCCCGGCTGAAGGAGGACGGCTACGCGGCGCTGCTGGAGCCGCTGCGCCGCCGGCTGGGCCTCCCGGCGGAGGGCGCCGCCCCGCCCGTGGTGCCCGATCTGCTGCGCCGCTCCGGGCCGGCCGTCCGTGCGGAGCGGACGCTGGCCGCGCTGGCCGAGGCCGCCGCCGATCCCGGGGCGTGGACGCTGCTGGACCACCCGCTGCTGCGGCTGGACGTGACCGGCAGCACCGCGTACCTGGAGCCGGACGCGGTGGTGGTGCACGGCGGGCGGTGCACGGTGGTGGAGATCAAGTCCTTCCCGGTGCTGGACGGCAGTGCGGATCCGGCCAAGGTGGGCGCCGCCGCCCGGCAGTCCGCGGTGTACGTGCTGGCGCTCCAGGAGGCCGCGGCGGCGCTGGCCGGGCGATCGGCGGAGGCGGATCCGTACGCGGAGCAGCGGCTGCCGGGCAGTCCGCGGCTCTCGGTGCTGCTGGTCTGCCCGCGGGACTTCAGCAACCGGCCGACCGCCGTCACCGTGGACGTGCGCCGCGAGCTGGCCACCACCCGCCGCCAGTTGAGTCGGATGACCGGTATCGGGCGGCTGCTGGACGCGCTGCCGGCGGGGGCGAGCTTCGACCTGGCGCCGGACGACGCGGGCGCACCGACCCGGCCCGCGCAGGAGCTGGCGGAGGCGGTCGAGGCGGTGCCCGCAGCGTACAGCCCGGACTGCCTGTCCACCTGCGAGCTGGGGTTCCACTGCCGTTCCCGGGCGCGCTGCGACGACCGGGTGGAGCAGCTGGGCCGGGGCGTGCGCGGCGAGCTGGGGAGCCTGCGGACGGTCGCGGGGGCGCTGGCCGCCGCCGCGGGCGCCACCACGGGCGACAGCGACGCGGACGAGGCCGTGGAGCGGCTGGCGTACGCGGCGGCGCTGCGGGCGGAGGCGCTGGCGGCGGCGGGGGTCGGGCGATGAGCCTGCTCGCCACGCTCGCCCGGCTGGAGGCGGTGCGCAGCGGACGGGCGGAGCCGCTGGCGACGGTCCGCCACCGGCACCTGTCCGATCGGCCGATGGTGGTCGTACCGCTGGCCGCGGCGGGCGAGTCGGGGGCGCCGCTGGCCGTGATGCTGGGGACCGAGCGGGCCGCGCCGCGGCTGCACGTCGTGCCGCAGCCGCTCAACCGCACCCTGCGCTTCGACTTCCTGGCCGAGCTGGCCACCGATCTGCTGCCGTACCTGGAGTCCTTCGGCGAGGACGTCGAGCGGATCGAGGGCTCCGAGAAGGACCCGGAGACGGGCGAGAAGACGGCGGTGCTGCGCGAGCTGTGCGCGGACGCTCCGCAGCTAGTCGTGCCGAACGGCGCGGCGGTGCAGCACCTGGCGCTGCTGGGCCGGTCGACGCGGTTCCGCCGCACGGTCGAGGACGCCGAGCCGGGCCCGTACCCGGCGCCGGCCCGGGTGCCGCTGCTCGGCCGCTGGCTGACCCACCTGACCGACCGGGCGCAGGTGCCGGGCTCCAGCCTGCTGCTGCCGATGACCGGGCTGCTGGCCCGGCACTGGGCGACCGGCCAGAGCCATCTGGAGGACCAGCACCTGGCCGCCCGGCTGGCCTGGCACCTCCCGCCGGACGGGCTGCGCGGCGCCGAGGCCGCCGAGCGCGCCGAGGCCGCCCGGGACTCCGCGGGCCAGTTGCTGCACCCGCCCGCGGGCCCGGCCACCGACCCGCGCTTCGACGAGCTGGTGCTCGGCCCGGCGATCTCCCGGTACGACGCGGCGGTGGCGGTGCTGCAGCAGGCCGACCCGGCGGGCGCGGAGCCGGCCGCGGCAATGGTGAAGGGCGCGGTGGAGCAGCTGCACACGGTGCTGGAGCGGGTGCTGCGGCCGACCTGGGAGGACGTCTGGCGGGGCCTGGACCTGCTGCGGGAGCTGCCGCCGGCCGCTCACCTGGAGGAGCGCTGGACGGGCGACCGCTGGTCGTACACCGGCCACCGGGACCGCGTGGCGGCCGGCGAGCCGCCGCAGCCGCGCCAGGACGACGCGGTGACGGCGGCCCGCAAGCTGGCCCAGCGCGAGCGCGAGCAGGCCCGGCTGGACGTCCAGGAGGCGCTGGACGATCCGCTGGCGATGGCCGAGCACCGGCTGTCGGGCGAGGCGTTCTCGGGCGTGGTCGCCGAGGTGCTGCCGGACTGGGACACCTCGGGCCGCTCGCCCAAGCCGCGCCCGCTGGTGACGGTCCGCACCGCCGACCGCCCGCACGCCGACCTGGGCCGCGAGCTGCACCGGGCGTACACCGAGAAGGCGCAGAAGGGCGTGATCGCCGAGGTCGACCCGGAGGCCGGCACGGTGACGGTCCGGCTGACCTCCGGCATGGGCAACGGCCGGGAGCCCAAGCCGGGCAGCGTGCCGGAGCCGGGCGAGCAGGTGACCTTCACGCTGTTCGAGCTGACGGTGCGCCAGGCAGCCCCGCTGCCGGAACCGGACGACACCCCGTGGACGCACGGCGGCCCGCCCGGTGCCGCCGCGCCGACCGCGAACGACGAGTGGGAGTGAGCCGCGCATGAGCGCCCCCGACGAGACCCCGCACAGCCCCGGTGCGGCGGCCGACAGCGCCGTGGCCCGGATCCTGGAGGCAACCGTCCGCCCGGTTCCCGGCGCGCCGCGCGGTGTGGTGGTCGACTCGCCGCCCGGCGCCGGGAAGTCCACCCTGGTGGTGCGCGCCGCCCGGGAGCTGGTCGGCGCCGGCGAGCGGCTGATGATCGTCGCCCAGACCAACGGCCAGGTGGACGACCTGGTCGGGCGACTCGCCGAGAAGGCGCCGGATCTGACGATCGGCCGGCTGCACGCGGCGGACTCCCGGCCGGCGCCCGAGGTGCTGCGGCACGCCAACGTGACCGCCTCCGACAAGGTGGCGGCCTTCGCGGAGCACGACGTGGTGGTCTCGACCTCCGCCAAGTGGCAGTGGGTGAAGACCGAGGCCCCGTGGCGGCACGCGATCGTCGACGAGGCGTACCAGATGCGTTCGGACGCGCTGCTGGCGGTGGCCCGGCTGTTCGAGCGGGCGCTGTTCGTCGGCGACCCGGGCCAGCTGGACCCGTTCACGGTGGTCGGCACCGAGCAGTGGGCGGGCCTGTCGTACGACCCGTCGAGCAGCGCGGTGGTCACCCTGCTCGCGCACAACCCGCAGATCGAGCCGCACCGGCTGCCGGTCTCCTGGCGGCTGCCGGCCAGTGCGGCGCCGCTGATCTCCCGCGCCTTCTACCCGTACACGCCGTTCCGCTCGGGCACCGGCCCGGCCGACCGGACGCTCACCGCCGCGACCCGGGGGGACGGCTCCGCGCTGGACGCCGCGATCGACCGGGCCGCCGAGCACGGCTGGGCGCTGCTGGAGCTGCCGCCCCGGCACACCGTGCGGACCGACCCGCAGGCCGTCGCCGCGGTGGCCGCGACCGTCCGCCGGCTGCTGGAGCGCGGGCTCACGGCGCGCTCCGAGCAGGGTTCGGCCCCGCTGGAGCCCGGCCGGATCGCCGTCGGCACGGCCCACCGGGACCAGGCGGCGGCCGTCCGGGCGGCGCTGGCCCGGGTGGGCGTGCCGGTCGACCACGCGGCCGGTCCGGCGGTCACGGTGGACACCGCCAACCGGCTGCAGGGCCGCGAGTACGACGTCACGGTGGTGCTGCACCCGCTCTCCGGCCGCCCCGACGCCTCCGCCTTCCACCTGGAGACCGGCCGGCTCTGCGTCCTGGCCTCGCGGCACCGGCACGCCTGCATCGTGGTGGCCCGGGCGGGCATCGCGGAGCTGCTCGACGAGCACCCGTCCACCGAACCCGTGCAGTTGGGCGTCACGGTCAAGTTCCCGGACGGCTGGGAGGCCAACCACCAGGTGCTGGACCACCTGGCCGGCCACCGGGTGCGGCTCTGAGCCGCCCCGCCGGTGCGGCGCCGCGGCCCGGCCCCGTACCGGCGCGACCGGCCCGGGCGCGCGCCCGGCGCGCGCCGGGGGAATAGCGCCCGCGACCGCACCGTTCCGTTACGGGCCGCCGCCGCGAGACAATGGACGACGGCCACAACCGGTCGGCGCAGCCCCAGCAGCCGCCGTCCGCCCTCACCCGAGCACCCGGAGGTGTCCGTCCATGCCCGACTCCCACCCGAAGGCGTTCGACCAGAGCGGCTCCGCCGCGCCGGCCGGTCCGGGCGCGGGCACCCCCGAGTCCGCCCCCCGCCGGCGCCGTCCGGCCCAGCTGCTGTTCGAGCCGCAGGCCGCCGAGGCCGGATCGGAACGGTTCTTCGACCTGGAGTCGATCGACGACCCGGCGGAGCTGCTGCGCCGCTCGACCGAGCTGGCGCTGGCCTTCCGGGCCGCCGCCGAGCGGGCGACCGACTTCCAGGCGGTGGCCGCCGCCCAGCTCGCGGACACCCGCCGCTTCGACGCGCTCTCCGAGCACGAGATCGCCGACCGCGCGGACTGGACGCCGGACTACGCCGCCAAGATGATCGAGTACGGGCGCGACCTGCTGCGGCCCCGGCGGCACGAGGGCTGAGACCGGCCGGCCCGGTACGGAACCGGCCCGGCCCGGTACACCGCAGGCTCCGGTTCCGTACCGCCGACGGGTCCGGCCCATCGGTCCGCCGACGGCTCCGACCCGCCAACGGCTCCGGCCCGGCGACGGCTCGGACTCGCCACTGGCATATGCCGCGGGACAGGGTACGCCGTCCGCCGCGTCCCTGTCCGGCAAACCGCGCTTTCCCTCCCGGCCACCCGTCGGACGCACCAGGCTGCTCCCCGTGGACATCTGGACCTATCAGTCGGTGGAGTACGTCACCGTGGCCGGCGAGGCGTGGCTCGCCTCGGCCAGCGAGTACCCGCGCTCGATGCGGGCGCTCTGGGAGTCGCGCCCGTGGGCGCCCACGGTGCTGCCCTGCGGCCGGGCCTTCGACGTGATCAGCATGCCGTCGCTGTTCGGCCGCAAGGTGCTGGACGAGCTGTGGGCCTCCGGCCCGGGCTGCGGGCCGGTCGCCACCTTCCGGGGGCGGACCCTGCTGTTCGTCCAGCCGGGCGCGGCGGCCCGGCTGCGGCGGCTGCTGGCCTGGGAGGAGTGGGCCCGGGACGTGCCGCCGCTGCTCTGCCACGGCCAGGGCGACGCGGTGACCGTCCCGCCGGTGCAGCGGATGGTGCACACCCCGGACTCCCCCGGGCTCGGCGCCGGCCGCTGGATCGTCGCCCCGGACAGCCGCGAGCCCTGGCTGCCGGGGGCCTCGGTGGTGCTCTGGGCCTGCGTCCGGGCGACCCGGGAGCCCGCGCCGGCATTCGATTTTGGCCGGGCCAGCGGCCACTGCTAGAGTCTTCCCTGTCAGCAGGCGCCGCTAGCTCAGTTGGTTAGAGCAGCTGACTCTTAATCAGCGGGTCCGGGGTTCGAGTCCCTGGCGGCGCACAGACAGCCGGAAGGCCCTTCGCGAGAGCGGAGGGCCTTCCGGCGTTTCGGCACCGGCCTGACGGCCGTCGGCGCATCGGATCTCGGCTCCCCCCGGGCCGCGTCGCCCGCCGGGCGGCAGCGGCCCCGGGGCGGGCCGGTGGTTCAGGGGCGGGCCGCCGGGCCCCCGACCGCCGGCCAGGCGAGCATCGCGGCGTCGACCACCCGCTCCAGCTCCGCCCGCCCGACCCCGTCGCAGGCCTGCTGGTTCATACCCTGGATCACGGCGGCGTAGAAGGTCGCCAGCCCCTGCGGGTCCACCCCGGCCGCCAGTACGCCCGCGTCGACGTCGACCCGGATCCGGGCGGCGATGGCGGCCTTGGTCGCCTCCCGTATGCCGCGCAGTTCCTCCTTGACGTCCTGCGCGCCGGGTCCGCAGTTGGTCGCGGCGGTGATGACGAAGCAGCCCGGCGGGTGGGCCGGGTCGGTGTAGTCGGCGGCGAGGAAGCGCAGCATGCCCTCGACGGTCGTCCGGGCGTCGGGGCCCTCGATCGGCCGGGACCCGTAGGTGCTCGCGTACAGCCGGACGGCCTCCGAGAAGAGCTGCCGCTTGTCGCCGAAAGCGGCGTACAGGCTCGGCGGGTTGATGCCCATGGCCTTGGTGAGGGCGGCGACGGAGGTCGCCTCGTAGCCGTGCGTCCAGAACTCGCGCAGTGCGACGGCGAGTGCCCGGTCGCGGTCGAAGGCGCGCCTCGTCGTCCGCCGGGTGACGGGCGGGGCGGTCACGGTCTCGCTGTGGTCGCTGCTCACCCGAGAAGCATAGCGGGAGCTGTAGTGACCGCTAAAGGTCATCTGCTAGGGTCCTTCGACGTCGGCAGCTTTAGCGATCACTAAAGCCGAATCCACTCGGAGGGGACCCCCATGACCACCGCACCCACGTCCACCGGCCTCGCCCGCACCACCGGCGGCTCCGGCCCCGGCCTGCTGCTCGTCCACGGGGCCGGCGGCAGCGTCGAGTCCAACTACGGGCCGGTCCTGGACCGGCTCACCGCCCGGCACTCGGTGGTCGGCGCCGACCTGCCGGGATCGGGGGCGACGCCGAAGTCCGCGGTGCCGCTGGACGCCGACGACCTCGCCGACCGGCTGGTGGCGGCCGCCGACGCCGCCGGGCTCGACCGGTTCGCGGTGAGCGGCTACTCGCTGGGCGGCGCGCTCGCGGTGCGGATCGCGGCCCGGCACCCGGAACGGGTCAGCGCGCTGGTGCTCAGCGCGACCTTCGCCCGGGTGGACACCCGCACCGACCTCGCGGCGTCCGTCTGGCACCAGCTGTTCGAGAGCGGTCGGCACACCCTGCTCGGCGAGTACGTCGGGCTGATGGCGATGAGCGCGCCGGTGGTCAACTCACTCACGCCCGAACAGGTCCGGGAGGCCGCGGTGCAGATGGCGCCCGGGATCCCGGCCGGCACCGGGGACCAGGTCGACCTGGTCCGGCGGATCGACGTCCGGGGCGACCTCGCGGGCATCACCGTGCCGACCCTGGTGGTGGTGACCACCGGCGACGCGCTCATCCCGCCGGCCCTCCAGTACGAGCCGGCCGCAGCGATCCCGGGCGCCGAGGTCGCCGAAATGCCCACCGGCCACCTGCCGTTCGCCGAACGTCCGGAGGAGTGGGCGGCGCTGATCACGGAGTTCCTGGCCCGCAGCCGGGCGTGACGCCGCCTCGGAACGGCGCAGGGCCCGGGAGACCTACTTGACGATGCCGCTCTCGGAGATGGTGACCTTCGCCTTGGTGCGGCCGCTCTGGCTGCCCAGGCCCTCGATCTTCTTGACCAGGTCCTGGCCCTCGACGACCTCGCCGAAGACGACGTGCTTGCCGTCCAGCCAGTCGGTCACGATGGTGGTGATGAAGAACTGCGAGCCGTTGGTGTTGCGGCCGGCGTTCGCCATGCTCAGCAGGTAGGGGCGGTCGTGCTTCAGCGTGAAGTTCTCGTCCGCGAACTTCTCGCCGTAGATGCTCTTGCCGCCGGTGCCGTCACCGCGGGTGAAGTCACCGCCCTGCAGCATGAAGCTCGGGATGACGCGGTGGAAGGACGAGCCCGCGTAGCCGAAGCCGTGATCGCCGGTGGCCAGCTCGCGGAAGTTCTTGGCGGTCTTCGGCACCACGTCGTCGAAGAGCTTGAAGGTGATCCGGCCGGCCGGCTCGTCGTTGATGGTGATGTCGAAGTAGACGTTCTCGCTCATAGCGCTGTTCCTCCGGATCGGACGGTGACGGCCGTCACCGTCGGAAGCGTGTTCGTCGCCCCGGGGTGGCCCCGGCGCCGCCCGCAAGCATATGACCTACCCGGCTGACGACCGTGCACCCCGTACGGTGCCGCGGCGGCGTACGACGAACCCCCGGAGCGGACGGGTGCGCCGTCGGCTCCGGGGGTCCCGGGGCGGGTCAGCCGAAGTATCTGTCGAAGTTCTTCGAGAACTCGCGGCCGCCGTACTGGTCCCAGTTGACGGACCAGGTCATCAGGCCGCGGAGGTTGGGCTGGGCACCGGCCCGGGGCACGTAGGTGCCGCAGTTGGTGAGCTTGGTGAGGCAGTCGAGGGCCCTGTTGACCTCGGTGCTCGCGACCCAGCCGTTGCCGGCCTGGGTGGTGGCGGGCATGCCGATGGCGACCTTGTGGGCGGGCAGCGCCGGGAAGGCGTTGCTGGTGTTGCCCGCGACCGGGAAGCCCTTGAGCAGCATGTCGGTCATGGCGACGTGGAAGTCGGCGCCGCCCATGGAGTGGTACTGGTTGTCCAGGCCCATGATGGAGCCGGAGTTGTAGTCCTGGACGTGCAGCAGGGTGAGGTCGTCGCGCAGGGCGTGGATGACCGGCAGGTAGGCGCCGGCCCGCGGGTCCTGGCCGCCCCAGGGGCCGGATCCGTAGTACTGGTAGCCGAGTTGGACGAAGAAGGTCTCCGGCGCCATCGTCAGGACGAAGTTCGCGCCGTACTTGGCCTTCAGGGTCTTGATCGCGGAGATCAGGTTGACGATGACCGGGCTGGTGGGGTTCTTGAAGTCGGTGTCGCCGGTCTGCAGGGAGAGCGAGTGGCCCTCGAAGTCGATGTCGAGGCCGTCGAGGCCCCACGTGTCGATGATGGCGGAGACCGAACGGACGAAGGCGTCGCGGGCGGCGGCGGTGGTCAGCTGGACCTGGCCGTTCTGGCCGCCGATGGAGATCAGGACCTTCTTGCCCTGGGCGCGCTTGGCGGCGATGGCGGCCTTGAAGTCGGCGTCGGACTCGACGTTGGGGCACTCGGTGGCCGGGCACCGGTTGAACCGGATGTCTCCGGAGGTGACCGAGGTGGGCTCGCCGAAGGAGAGGTTGATGAAGTCCCAGGAGTCCGGGATGTCGGCGACCCGGGTGTAGCCGGCGCCGTTGGCGAAGCTGGCGTGCAGGTAGCCGACGAGGGCGTGGTTGCCGGGCGGGGAGGTCGGCGTGGCGGTACTGGTGGCGGTCGCGGTCGCCGTGGCCGTCGCGGTGGCGGTGGCCGTGGCCGTGGCCGTGGTGGTCGCGGTGGGCGTCGGCGAGGTACTGGGGGCGCCGGGGCCGTCGAGCGAGATGTCGTCGGCGTAGTAGGCGCCCTGGCCGTACCAGCCGTGGGTGTAGACGGTGGCGCTGGTCTGGTTGGCGCCGGTGGTGAAGCTGACGCTGAGCTTCTGGTAGGCGCCGCCGGTACCGGGCGTCCAGGTGCTGGTGCCGCCGTCGACGCCGAGGTGGACGTACGAGCCCTTGAGGTGGGCGCTGAGCGTGTACGTGGTGTTGGGCGCGACGGTGACGGTCTGCGAGCACTTGGCGCTGCTGCTCGCGGACGCGGCCCCGGCCAGCGCCCAACTGCCGGTGCGGGCCTGGCCGGTGACGACGCTGCCGGCGCCGTCGGCGCAGCTGAAGGGGGCCAGGCTGCCGCTCTCGAAGCCGCCGTTGACGAGGAACTCGCCGGCCGAGGCGGTCGGGGCGAGGCCCAGGGTGAGGCCGACCATGGTGGCAGCGGCGACTGCGGAGGCGGTGCCGGCGGCGAGGGTGCGGCGGTGGTGCGCGGTGCGGCGGGGCGTCGCGGGCACGGATGCTGTTCTGCGCATGCGGGTGACTCCTGCGGGAGTACGGGCGTGGGGGACGTCCGAGGCCGTGGCGCAGGAGCGGGCCAGTGGGGGTGTCGGCCGGTTCCTCGCCTGGGGCGCAGGGGTTGTGGACTAGACCTAGGACTAGACCACTGAAGTGGATCCGCCCACCCGGTGTCAATGGCCGCGGCCGTCCGCGGCCCGGATCGGCACCGGACACCGCGGACGCCTCCGGTTGCCGACCGTGACGCCCCGTCGAACGATGGGAGGGTGACGGCGCCCGGCTACCTCCGATACCCCCACCTCTGCGGCGGCCTGCTGGCCTTCACCGCCGAGGACGACGTCTGGGTCGCGCCGCTCGACGCCGCGGGCGCCCCCCCGGACGCCGCGGCCGGGCCGGGCGCCGACGCCGCCACCGGCCGCGCCTGGCGGATCACCTGCGACCGCACCCGGGTCAGCCACCCCCGCTTCTCCCCCGACGGCCGCACCCTCGCCTGGACCGGCTGGCAGGCGCTGACCCCGGAGGTGTGGACCGGGCCGGTCGAGGGCGGCGAGGCGGTACGGCTCAGCCACTGGGGCAGCCAGGACACCCGGGTGCGCGGCTGGCTGCCGGACGGCGAGGTGCTCGCCGTCACCTCGTACCACGAGCCCTTCGGCCACTACACCTGGGCGCACGCCCTGCCGGTGGACGGCTCACCGGGCCGCCGGATGCCCTGGGGGCCGGTCGGCGACGCCCAGATGAGCCGCAGCCGCACGGTGCTGCTCACCGGCGCGGCCCCGCACGAGCCCGCCGCCTGGAAGCGCTACCGGGGCGGCGCCACCGGCCGGCTCTGGGTGGACGGCGAGCAGATCCTGACCGGCCACCGCGGGCACCTCGCCTCGCCGATGGCCGTCGCCGCGCCCGACGGGGACCGGATCGCCTTCCTCTCCGACCACGAGGGCATCGGCAACCTCTACTCCTGCCGCCCGGACGGCACCGACCTGCGCCGCCACACCGACCACGCCTCCTCCTACGCCCGCGAGGCCGCCACCGACGGCACCCGGATCGTCTACCAGCACGCCGGGGACCTCTGGCTCCTGGACGGCCTGGACGCGCCGGGCCCGCGCCGGCTGCGCGTCCCGCTGGGCGGCGCCCGGGCGGGCCGGCGCCCGTACCAGGTGAGCGCCGCCTCGCACGTGAAGGACCTCGCCTGCGACCGGACCGGGCGGGCCGGGGTGATCACCGTGCGCGGCAGCCAGTACTGGCTGACCCACCGCGAGGGGCCGGCCCGGGCGCTGGCGGACACCCCGGGGGTGCGCACCCGGCTGCCGGTGGTGCTCGGGCACACCGGGGAGGCAGCCTGGGTCACCGACGCGGAGGGCGAGGACGCGATCGAGGTGGTGCCGCTGCCGGGGCACGAGCCGGCCGCCGCGACCGCCGCCGCACCCGGGCCGGCCCCCCGGCACCGCCACCGCCTGCTGGCCGCCGGGCGCCTGGGCCGGGTGCTGGAGCTGACCGCCTCCCCGGACGGCGCCCACCTGGCCGCCGCCTGCTCGGACGGCCGGCTGCTGCTGGTCTCCAGCGCCGACGGGGCCATCCGCGAACTGGCCTCGTCCGGCTTCGGGCCGGTCTCCGCGGCGCGCTTCTCCCCCGACTCGCACTGGATCGCGTGGTCCCAGCCGGTGGCCGGGCGCTCGCTGCGGCGCATCCGGCTGACCCGGACGGACGGCCCGGCGCCGATCACCGAGGTCACCGACGGGCGCTTCGAGGACGAGCAGCCGGTGTTCACCCGGGACGGCCGCTACCTGGCGTTCCTCTCCTGGCGGGGCTTCGACCCGGTGCACGACGTGCACACCGGCGACCTGTCCTTCCCGCTCGGCTGCCGCCCCTACCTCGTCCCGCTGGCCGTCGGCACGCCCTCCCCGTTCGCGGCGCCGGCCGAGGACGGCACCCCGCGCGACGACGGCGACGGCACGGTCCGGATCGATCCGCAGGGGCTGGGCGACCGGCTGGTGCCGTTCCCGGTGATCGCCTCCAAGTACTCGGCGACGGACGCGGTGCGGGGCGGGCTGGTCTGGCTGCGCTGGCCGATCTCCGGCACCCTCGGGCAGACCTTCACCGGCGCGGAGGAGACCTCCGGCCGGCCGTCCCTGGAGTACTTCGACCTCACCCGCGGCACCCGCACCACGCTGGTCGACAAGCTCGACGGCTACGCGGTCTCGGGGGACGGCGGCTCGATCGCGGTGTACTCGGCGGGCACCCTGCGGATCGTCCCGGCCACCGCGCCCGGCGCCGGCACCACCGTCGACCTGCGCCGGATCACCCACACCGTGCACCCGGCCGCCGAGTGGCACCAGGCGTACCACGAGGCGGCCCGGATCGTCCGGGACCAGTTCTGGGACGAGGCGATGTCCGGGCTGGACTGGCCCGCCCTGGTCGAGCAGTACCGGCCGCTGCTGGAGCGCATCGCCGGGCCGGACGACTTCGCCGACCTGCTGCGCGAACTGCTCGGGGAACTCGGCACCTCGCACGCCTACGTCACCCCGTCCCGGCGCGGCGAGGGGCCCGCACTGCTCCAGCAGCCGCTGGGGCTGCTCGGCGCCAACGCCCGGCTCGCCCCGGACGGCCGCTGGCTGGTCGAGCGGGTGCTGCCGGGCGAGTCCTCGGACCCGCGGGCGCGCGCCCCGCTCGCCATCCACGGCGTCCGGGACGGCGACGAACTGCTGGAGGTCGCCGGCCGGCCGGTCGACCCGGTGCGCGGCCCCGTCCCGCTGCTGGCGGGCACCGGCGGCACCAGCGTCGAGCTGACCCTGCGCAGCGGCGGCCCGGACGGCGCGGTACGGCGGATCACGGTCACCCCGCTGATCGACGAGCGGCCGATCCGCTACCAGGACTGGGTCGCCAAACGGCGTTCGCTGGTACGGGAGTTCAGCGACGGGCGGTGCGGCTACCTGCACATCCCGGACCTCGGCGGCTCCGGCTGGGCGCAGTTCAACCGCGATCTGCGCCGGGAGCTGGACAAGCCCGCGCTGGTCCTGGACGTGCGCGGCAACGCGGGCGGCAACGTCTCCGAACTCGTCCTGGAGAAACTCACCCGGCGCGTCCTCGCCTGGGACTTCAGCCGGGGCCGGCAGCCGGTGCGCTGGCCGCGCAACGCCCCGCGCGGGCCGGTCGTCGCACTCGCCGACGAGGCCACCAGCTCGGACGGCGACGTCATCATCACGGCGATCAAACTGCTCGGGCTCGGCCCGGTGGTCGGCAACCGCACCTGGGGCGGGGTGGTCGGGATGACCGGGCGGCACACCCTCGGCGACGGCACCCAGATCTCGGTGCCGAAGAACGCCTCCTGGTTCACCGGCGGGCTCGGCTGGTCGGTGGAGAACCACGGGGTCGAGCCGGACGTGCACGTGCTGCGCACCCCGCAGGACTGGGCCCGGGGACGGCACCCCGAACTGGCGACCGCGGTGCGGCTGGCGCTGGAGCTGCTGGAGGACAGCCCGGCCGCGGTGCCGCCGGCGCCGGACACCCCGCGGCCGGACCTGCGGCGTCCGCCGCTGCCGCCGCGGAGGTGAGCGCGCCGCCGCACGGGTGACGGCCGACGGCGGCAGGGGGCGGGCCCGGAGTCGGGCCCGCCCCCTGGGGCGGGAGTCGTTCGGTCGCCGCTCAGTCCCAGGGGTCGCCCTCGGCCGTCATGTCCCGGCGGGCCCGCTCCTCGGCCTCCCGCTCGGACAGCTCGGTCGTCCGCCGGTCCTCCCTGGCCTTCATCGCCTCGTCGCCGAACGCGTCGGCGGCCTCGTCGTGGGCGAGGGCCGCACGCTGGGCGGCGTCGGTCATCGCCGTGGTGTCCTGCTCGGGGTGCCCGCCGAGCGCCGTCCTGGCCTCCCCGGCGGAGTCGTGCGCCTTGTGGCGGAACCTGTCGAAGATGCCCATCGCTCCTCCTCGGTCCTCCGGTCCCCGGAACGGGCTTCCTGGAACGGATCCGGGCCGTCGCCCCCACTCTCACACCGGACGGGGGGCCGCGCATCCGCAGCGGCCGCGGTCCGCGGCCCGTCCACGACCCGTCCGCGACGCGTCCACGGTTCGCCCACGGGGTTCGCCCACGGCCCCGTCCCCGCCGCGACGGCGGGCACGGGGGCGGAAATCACCAGGGGCCCTCGGTCTCGTCGGGCCGCTGCCGCAGCTGCCGGGTGGTCTCCTCCGCGCTCCCGGACGTCCGCCCGGACCGCCCGGACCGCCCGGACTGCTCGGACCCGGCGTCGGCCCCGGCGTCGGACCCCGCACCGGACCGCCCGTCCGCGGGCCGCTCCGGCTTGGCACCGAGCGCCGAGCGGGCGTGCTCGACGAGCTCCTGCGCCTTCTCCTGGAACCTGTCCTTGAGGCCCATGCCGCCTCCTCGGGATCTCGGTGGACCCGGGCTTCCGACCACCCTGGCACCGTTCCCCGGGCCGCGCACCCGCAGGCCGGGCGGCGTCAGCGGTCCTCGACCGTGATCCCCAGGGCCTGGGCGAACTGCGGGGCGAGTTCGAGCAGCTGGGGCGAGCTGATCAGTGCGCCGCGCAGCCCCTCGGGGCCGTCGGGCAGGCCGAGCGAGGCCGCGCCGCGCAGGTCGACCTTCGAGAGCCGGGCCCCGCGCAGCCGGACCTCCTCCAGGGCGGAGCCGGGGAAGGAGACGTCGGTCAGCCTGGCGTCGCCGAAGTCCACGTCGCGCAGCAGGCAGTCCTCGAAGACGACGTCGCGCAGGACGGCGCTGCGCAGGTTGACCGCCTCCAGCTTGCAGCCGCGGAAGACCACCCGGCGCAGCGCCGAGCCGTGCGCGGCGAGGCCGGCGAGCACGGCGCCGAGGACGGCGGTGTCCTGCCAGTCGCTGTCGACCGGGTCGCAGGCCACCCAGCGGCCGGCCCGGATCCAGACGTCGTTGAAGCGGGCCCGGCGGAGCCGGACGCCGCTGAGCGAGACCCCGGTGAGCGCGCACTCCAGGAAGGTCGCGCCGCTCGCCGACAGGTCGGTGTACTCGCCGCCGTCGAAGTGGACGGTGTCGTAGCGGCCGTCGCTGTGCAGCGGTCCGCTGTGCGGGCGCAGCAGCGCGGCGTACGGGAGGTCGTCGAGGCGGTCCGGGACGCTGATCGGCATGGCGGCATCGTCGCACGCGCCGCCGACGGCGCCGGTCACCGGCGCACGGCCGCGGCCCGGCCCCCGGGTGCGGGGTGCCGGGCCGCGGTGCGCGCGGGTGCGGGGATCAGCCGTTGCGCCACAGGGTGTTGACCCGGCTGCGCTCGGTGCTGTTCGGGTAGGCGTTGGTGCAGGAGGTGCCGGGGCCGCCGCCGGACATGAGCTCGCTGCACGGGCCGGAGTAGTGGTCGGGCAGGCCGAGCACGTGGCCGGTCTCGTGGGCGGTGACCCGCAGCGAGTTGTACTGCTGGTTCTGGCGGTAGTCGAGGAAGATGTAGCCCTTGCCGTGGCCGTCGGTGCTGGCGTACGAGCCGCGGGAGTCGTTGCCCTCGTAGTACCGGAAGTCGGCGTTGGTGCCGGAGCGCAGCTGGACGTTGGTGACCGAGCCGTTCCAGATCTGGGCGCTCTGGGATATCTGGGTGCGGAAGGACGGGGCCCGGCTGGCGTCGTAGGTGACGTAGACGACCTTGAGGTACGGGGTCGCGGCCTGCTTGGCGAGCGCCGACTTCATGACGGCCTCGTAGAAGGCCTTGTTGCCGGCGTCCTCGGCGGCCGAGCCGGCGTACGAGGTGCCCGCCGCCGGGGTGTAGCCGAAGACCGGCGCGGCGGCGGCCGTGCCGGTGGGCAGGACGGCGAGGCCGGCGGCGAGGGCCAGGCCGACGGCAGCAGAGAGCATCCGCGGGGTGCGGTTCATGTGGGGGACTCCGATTCACAGGGCGCCGTGGCCGGTGGGGGCCGGCCGCGGGGCGTCGGGTGAACTCTCGATGTCCAGAGCTTGGGTCAGCCCGGCGGCCCGGCGGATGATGTCAACCGGCGATAGCCCGGTGCTATCGCCCGGGCGGTCCGTCGGCCGTCCGCGGCCGACCCTCCGTCACCCCGCGGCCGTGACAGCCTGTTGACATGTCATGTCCCTGGCGCTGGGCGAAATCGGTGGGTAGGCTCCCGATTGTGGAGCTCGACGTGAGACACCTCCGGGTGCTGTGCGCCATCGCCGACACCGGCAGCCTCCGCAAGGCTGCGCTGCAGCTCGGCATGACCCAGCCCTCGCTCTCCACCCAGCTGCACCGGATCGAACGGGCCGTCGGCGGCACGCTGTTCACCCGGGAGCAGACCGGCAGCCGGCCGACCGCGCTCGGCCACTCGGTACTGTCCCGGGCCCGGCCGATCATCGGCGAGATGGCCGCCCTGGTGACCGCGGCGCGCCAGGAGGCGCGGGAGGCGGCGGACCCCGGCCGGGCCCGCTGCCGGCTGCGGATCGGCAGTGTCGGCAGCCGGGCGGTGGCGGCCTGGCTGCGGCGCGTCCACGAGCGGCTGCCGGAGACCGACACCACCATCCAGATCGACGTCTCGGCCAACGCCCTGCTGCGGATGGTGGCCGCCGACCAGTTGGACGTGGCCTTCGTGCACGAGAGCGAGGGCTTCCCGCTGCGGATGCCCCCGGAGGCCGAGCACCGGGTGCTGCTGACCCGCGAGCCGCAGTTCGTCGCGCTGTCCAACAGCCATCCGGCGGCCGGGCTGCCGGTGGTCGGGCTCGCCGACCTGGCCGAGGACACCTGGATGGTCGACCCGACCGCCGACCACGAGTACGCGGCGATGCGGCGGGTGTTCACCGACGCCGGGCTGAACCCGCGGGTGGTGCAGGTGCGCGACAATGCGACCGCCGCCGATCTGGTGGCCTCCGGGGAGGCCGTCCGCCCGTGCCAGCCGACGTCCGTCGCGGCGCCCGGCACGGTGGTCCGCCCGGTGCACGGCGACCCACTGGCCGTCCGGCTGCTGCTGGTCTGGCGGCCCCGCGCGCTGGGCCCGACCGCGCTGGAGGCGCTGTACGGCGAACTGCGCTCCGCCTACCTGGAACTGGCCCGGGTCAACCCGGCCTACCGGGCCTGGCTGCTGCGGCAGGACGGCCCGCCGCACCGCCTGCCCGGGCCCGCTCACTCGCGGGCGCCGAGGGCCACCCCCACCGCCACCGTCGCGGCGCAGACCAGGCCCGCCGCCAGGATGCCCGGGCCGCCGGCCGCCGTGCAGGCGAGCACCGCCGCCGCGGCGGCGGGCAGCAGCGTCTGCGCGATGCCGCTCTTGGCGTGCCGGGCGTGCAGCAGCCAGACGGTGAGGAGGTAGACCGCGGTCGGGACGGTCACCGCGGCGGTGGCGGCAGTGGCCGAGATGTGCGCCTTGTGGGCGGAGGACTCGACCGCGACCTCCAGGCCCGCGCCGATCGCCGCCGCCGAGCCGAACACCAGGTAGTGGCCGTACCCCCAGAGGAACGCCTGCCGGCTGGAGCGCAGATGCTCGTGGACCGGCCGGGCGAAGTAGATCCACCAGGCGGAGAAGCAGATCAGCAGGCCGCCGGCGGCCACCGACAGCAGCCCGCGCAGCTCCTCGTGCTCGTCCACCCCGGACTGCACGGCCACGGTCGCCGCGGCCACCGTCTCGCCCAGCACGATCAGGGTGAACAGGCCGTAGCGCTCGGCGATGTGGTGCGGGTGCCAGGGGGTGCGGGTGCGCAGTTCGGCGACCACCGGGACGGACAGCTCGGCGAGGATGCCGGCCGCGATGATGTACGGCTTCACCCCCTCGGGCACCAGCAGGACGACGACCCAGCCGACCTGGCAGAGGGTGATGCCGATCGCGTACCGCAGGGCGACGGTCCGGGCGAGGCCGCGTTCGCCGGCCGCCGCGCGCAGCCACTGGGTGACCATGGCCAGCCGCATCACGACGTAGCCGGTGACGACGAGGCCGAGGTCCTGGTCGGCGAAGAGCCGGGGGACGCCGGCGGCGACGATCAGCACGCCGGAGATCTGGACGAGCGTGGTGACCCGGTAGGGCACGTCGTCGCAGTCGTAGGCGGAGGCGAACCAGGTGAAGTTCATCCACGCCCACCAGATGGCGAAGAAGGCCAGCAGGTAGCCGGTGAGGCCGTCGCCGACGTGGCTCTCGGCCACGTCGTGGGCGAGTTCGCGGCCGGCCTGGGCGACGGCGACCACGAAGCAGAGGTCGAAGAAGAGCTCCAGCGGGGTGGCCGTCCGGTGCGGCTCGTGGCGGCTGCGCGGGACCATCGGGCGGATCGGGCGCGGATCGTGGGGCCGGCGGTGGTGGGGTTCGGCGGACTCGCTGCTCATGGGCGGTGCTCCGGGTGCGGGGGGCGGGTTCCCCGCGCATCCTGGCAGCGGCCGGTCCCCGGTGCACGCACCTCGCACGGCATGCCGAACGCGGCGTTTTGCCCGTTTTGCCTTGTCGTCAGCGCCAGTTGACGGTCCGGTGCGCGAACCGGGTGACAGCGCGGCGGGTTTCCGGGCGCGCCGCGCGGTGCACCGCGGCCGGGCCGCCGGCCCCGCTAGATTCTTCTCCGGTCGGAAGCAGGGCAGGACGGCTCCGAAGGGGGCCGACGACACGGGCGGTCTGCGGGCAACGCGGAAGGTCAAGGCCGGTGGCAGGGCGGCGGGGGCGGACGTGCCCCCGGCCGCGCCCGCACCACCGGCCTCGTGATCACCGCGCTGCTCGCCAGCGCCTGCCCCCGGACCGCGCTGCTCGCCGGCGCCGCCGCCGGACCTCCCGGACGACTACTTCTCCCAGCCGGCCTTGGCGTACTCGGTGCTCGCCAGGCCGAAGGCGCCGTAGTTGGCCAGCCCCTTGCGGACCGCCAGCACGGTCGGGCGCTGGTACAGCTCCACGGTGTGGCCCAGCTCCCAGATCTTCGCGTCCGCCTGGTTGTAGAGCTTGTGGGCCTCGGCCGGGTCGATGGTGCCGGCGGCCTTCTTCAGCAGCGCGTCGATCTCCGCACTGCCGAGCTTGGAGTAGTTGCCGAACACGTTGTCGCCCACCGGCAGGCGGTAGTTGGTGAGGCTGGTGGAGAGCGGGAACGAGTCGGTGTTGCGCCAGCTGGCGATGTCGAACTTGCCGGGGTTCACGTACTTGGTGAAGAACTCGTTGCCCGGCACCTTCTCGATCTCGACCTTGACGCCGACCGCCTGCCACATCGACTGGGCGGCGGTGGCGAGGTCGACCTGGGCCTGCGCGGCGCTGTCGTTGAACACCCAGCGGAGGGCGAGCGGCTGCCCGTCCCTGGTCCGCGGCCGGCCGGCGCCCTCGTCCTTCCAACCCGCCTCGTCCAGCAGCTTCTTCGCGGCGGCCGCGTCGAACGTCGCCCACTCGCCGGAGTTGTCCTGGTAGCCGACCTGGTTCGGCATGAAGATGTGGTTGCCGAGCGGCTTGAACTCCACCGGGACGCCGTTGTTGGCGATCTTGATCAGCGCGGAGCGGTCCAGCGCCCGGCCGAGCGCCCGGCGCACCTTCACGTCGGCCAGCGGACCGCCCCCGCCGAAGGAGATGTGCACCTCGTCCCACGGGCTGGCGGCCCGGACCACGGTGTCCTTGGCGTCCTTGAGCTGCCCGTACGCGGTGGCGGTACCGGCCGTGGCCAGGTCGATCTCGTTGTTCAGGAACGCCTGGGTGGTCGCCGACTGCGACATCACCCGGAAGGTCACCTTGTCCAACTTGGCCTTCTGTCCCCACCAGTTGGGGTCGGGCACCAGGGTGATGGTCTGCGCGGTCTTGTCGGCGGTGCCGACCTTCAGCGGACCCGCGGTGATCGGGATCCGCTCCACCCAGCCCTTGTTGAAGTCGTCCGGGGTGGCGATCCCGGCCGCCGGGACCAGCGGGCGGAAGAGGTTCTGCCAGTCGGCGTACGGCTCCGTGAAGGTCACCTTCACCTCGGTCGGGTCGGCGCCCTGCTCGACCCCGGAGATCAGCTCGTAGCCGGCCGAGTCGGCGATGTTGTACGCCGGGTCCTTGCCGTTGCTGGTCTGCCAGACGGCCTTGAAGTCGGCCGCGCCGAGCGGCTTCCCGTCCGACCACTTGGCCTTGGGGTTGAGCCGGTAGGTGACCACCTGCGGGGAGGCCGAGGTGACCTTGGCGTCCACCAGGTAGTCGGGGGACGCCTTGAAGGTGCCGGTCTCGTCCGTGGTGAAGAGGTTGGGCTCCAACGAGCGCATGATCTCGACCGCGTCGCCGTACCGGCCGTCCACCTGGTACGGGTTCCACTGGGTGATCCACTGGTAGAGCGGGAGCCGCAGCTCGCCGCCGTCGCGGACCTGGTCCAGCGGCTTGGCGTTGATGTCGTTGGAGCCGTGTCTCGGGGCCTCGCTCCTGGGCGTGCCGTCGGCCGAACCGCCGCCCGAGCTGCAGGCGGTGAGTGCCAGGGCGACGGCGGCGGCGAGTACGCCGGCCCGGCCGAGGCGGCGCGGTGCGCTGGAAGCGTCCATGAGGGGTCCCCCCGGGAGATGCGACGAGTTGTGAAGGTTGGGCACCGCGAGGTGTGGCGATGCTTGACGGCGGGCAGTCAAGCCGATGCCGACGGGCCGAACGTAACAGCCGATCAGTTCCGCTACCAGGGGGCCGAGTTCAGATCTGATCCGAACGAAACGGGGCGCAACACCACCGCAACACCCCCGCCGCACCCCGCTGCCAGACTTTGACCTGCACATTCCATCCGGCTCGACGCGGGTCACCCCCGGAGCCGACGACCGAAGGCCACCCCACCCCGATGCCCAGCAGACGCGTCGGCCCCGCCCCCACCCCGGACGGCCGCTGATGCTCCGATACCTGGCGAAGCGCCTCGCGTACTACGCGGTGCTGCTCGTCGCGGCCGTCTTCCTCGCCTACGCGCTCTCCGCCGCCGCCCTCCAGCCCCGCACCTACTTCGAGGCCAAGGTGCCCCGGCCCGCCGCCGCCTCGGTGGAGCGCCAGCTCACCGCGCTCAACCTCAACGACCGCACCCCGGTCGTCGAACGCTTCGGCCGCTGGGCCGGCGACCTCGTCCTGCACGGCGACCTCGGCCGCACCATCCACGACACCCCGGTCGCCGACGACTTCGGCCGCCGGATCTGGGTCTCCCTGCGACTGCTGCTCATCGGCTCGCTGCTCGGCATGGTGCTCGGCGTCGCCGCCGGGGCCTGGAGCGCGGTGCGCCAGTACCGGCTCTCCGACCGGGCACTCACCGTGTTCTCCTTCGTGCTGCTCTCCACCCCGGTCTTCCTGGTGGCGCTCTTCCTCAAGAACGGCGCCATCGCCGCCAAGGACCTCGCCGGGCGCGAGGTCGTCCCCTTCACCGGCTACGAGACCCCGGGGCTCAGCGGCGGCCTCGGCACGCACCTCGCCGACTGGGCGCTGCACCTGCTGCTGCCCACCCTCTCGCTCGCCCTCGGCGGCCTCGCCACCTACAGCCGCTACCAGCGCGGCACCATGCTGGACGTCCTCGGCAGCGACTACCTGCGCACCGCCCAGGCCAAGGGCCTCACCCGCGGCCGCGCCCTGCTCAAACACGGGCTGCGCACCGCCGTCATCCCGATGTCGACGATGTTCGCGTACAGCTTCCTCGGCATCTTCACCGGCGCCGCGTTCACCGAGACCATCTTCGGCTGGCACGGCATGGGCGAATGGTTCATCCAGGCGATCAACGAACAGGACGTCAACGCGGTCGTCGCGGTCAACCTGTTCGCCGCCGTCGTCGTCCTCGCCTCCGGCTTCCTCGCCGACACCCTGCACGCCGCCCTCGACCCGCGCGTGCGGACCTGAGCGCAGGAGGAGCCCATGACCGCCGTCGTCCCCGCACCCGCCCCCGCCGCCCCGGACGCCCCCGTCCCCGACCGGGCCGAACCGGCCGGCCGCGCCCGGCTCGTCCTCGCCCGGCTGCTCGCCGCCCGCTGGGCGGTGGCCGGCCTCGTCGTCGTCCTGCTGCTGTTCGTGCTCGCCTTCGGCGGGCCATACCTGACGCCCTGGGACTACGCCACCCCCGACTACACCGCACTGCGCCGCCCGCCCTCCGCCGAGCACTGGTTCGGCACCAACGGGGTCGGCCAGGACGTCTTCGCGCAGACCGTCCGCGGACTCCAGAAGTCCCTGGTCATCGGGCTGCTGGTGGCCCTGTTCTCCACCGTGCTGGCCTCGCTGGTCGGCGCCTGCGCCGGCTACTTCGGCGGCTGGACCGACCGCGTGCTGATGTTCGCGGTGGACCTCATGCTGGTCTTCCCCAGCTTCCTGATCATCACCATCGTCTCGCCCCGGCTGAAGAGCACCGGCTGGATCGCCTTCGTCCTGCTGCTCGCCCTGTTCAACTGGATGATCACCGCCCGGGTCGTCCGCTCGATGACCATCTCGCTGCGCGAGCGCGAATTCGTCCGCGCCGCCGAGTTCATGGGCGTGCACCCGCTGCGGATCATCACCCGGCACATCCTGCCGAACGTCGCCTCCTTCCTGATCATCGACGCCACCATCGCCGTCGGCGGCGCCGTCATGAGCGAGACCGCGCTCTCCTACTTCGGCTTCGGCGTCAAGGCCCCCGACGTCTCCCTCGGCACCCTGCTCGCCGCCGGCACCTCCGAGGCACCGGTCTTCCCCTGGCTCTTCTACTTCGCCGCCGGCCTGCTCGTGCTCTTCGTCCTCGCCGTCAACCTGATCGGCGACGGGCTGCGCGACGCCCTCGACCCGACCGCCGGGGCCGACGCCCGGCCCGCCCGCCGCCGCCCGTTCCGCACCTCCAGGAAGAAGCGCACGTGACCACCACCGTCGACACCCCGCTGCTGGCCGTCCGCGACCTGCACGTCGACTTCACCGGGCCGCGCGGCGCCGCCCCCGTCCCCGCCGTCCGGGGCGTCGACCTCACCCTGCGGCGCGGCGAGACCCTGGGCATCGTCGGCGAGTCCGGCTCCGGCAAGTCCGTCACCGCGCTCGCCGTGCTCGGCCTGCTCCCCGGCACCGCCAGGGTCCGCGGCTCGGTCGCCCTCGACGGCCGGGAACTGCTCGGGCTGCCCGGCCGCGAGCTCGCCGCCGTCCGCGGCCGCCGGATCGCCATGGTCTTCCAGGACCCGCTCTCCGCCTTCACCCCCGTGTACCGCATCGGCGACCAGATCGTCGAAGCCCTGCGCATCCACCGCCGCCTGGACCGGTCCGCCGCCCGCGACCGCGCCGCCGACCTGCTCGACCTGGTCGGCATCCCCTCGCCCCGGCGGGCCCTGGACGCCTTCCCGCACGAGTTCTCCGGCGGCATGCGCCAGCGCGCGATGATCGCCATGGCCGTCGCCAACGACCCCGACGTGCTGCTCGCCGACGAACCCACCACCGCCCTGGACGTCACCATCCAGGCCCAGGTCCTCGACGTGCTGCGCACCGCCAAGCAGGAGACCGGCGCCGCCCTGGTGCTCGTCAGCCACGACCTCGGCGTCATCGCCGGCCTGGCCGACCGGGTCGCCGTGATGTACGCCGGGCGGGTCGTCGAGACCGCCCCGGTCGACGACCTGTTCGCCGCGCCCCGCCACCCGTACACCCTCGGCCTGATCGGCGCCGTCCCCCGGCTGGACGCCCGGGGCGGCCCGCTGGTGCCCATCCCCGGCACCCCCGCCCCGATGGCGCAGCTGCCCGCCGGCTGCCCCTTCGCCGCCCGCTGCCCGCTGGTGCTGCCGCGCTGCACCGCCGAGGAGCCCGCCCTCGACGGGACCGGCGCCCACCTGGCCGCCTGCGTCCGGGCCGAGGAGCTCGCCGAGCGCCGGCCCGCACCCGCCGCCGTCTACCCCGTCCCCCCGCTGCCGCCCGCCGCGGCCGCCGTCCCGCGCGCCGACCGCGCGCCGGTCCTGGAGGTCAGCGGGCTCACCAGGACCTTCCCGCTGCTCAAGGGCGCCGTCCTGAAACGGCGGGTCGGCGAGGTGTACGCCGTCGACGGCGTCGACCTGTCCGTCCGGCAGGGCGAGACCCTGGGCCTGGTGGGCGAGTCCGGCTCCGGCAAGTCGACCACGCTTTTCGAGCTGCTCCGCCTCGCCGCCCCCGCGTCCGGCCGGATCGAGGTCCTCGGCCGCGACGTCGCCGGACTCACCCGCGCCGAGGCCCACCGGCTCCGGGGCGAACTGCAGATCGTCTTCCAGGACCCGATGGCCAGCCTCGACCCGCGCATGCCGATCGGCGACATCGTCGCCGAACCGCTGCGCGCCCTGCGCACCCCGCGCCAGGAGACCGCCCGCCGGGTGCCCGAGCTGCTGCGCCAGGTCGGCCTCGACCCGGCGCACGCCACCCGCTACCCGCACCAGTTCTCCGGCGGCCAGCGGCAGCGCGTCTCCATCGCCCGCGCCCTCGCCGTCCGCCCGAAGCTCCTCGTCCTGGACGAACCGGTCTCCGCGCTGGACGTCTCCATCCAGGCCGGCGTGCTCAACCTGCTGCAGTCGCTCAAGGCCGACCTCGGACTCTCCTACCTCTTCGTCTCGCACGACCTCTCGGTGATCCGGCACCTCGCCGACCGGGTGAGCGTGATGTACCTCGGCCGGACGGTCGAGCAGGGCACGGTCGACGCCGTCTTCGACCGCCCCCGGCACCCATACACCCGGGCGCTGCTCTCCGCCGTCCCGCTGCCCGACCCGGCCGCCGAGCGCTCCCGCACCCGGATGCTGCTCGCGGGCGACCCGCCCTCCCCCACCGAGCGCCGCACCGGCTGCCCCTTCCGCACCCGCTGCCCCGTGCACACCGCCCTGCCCGCCGAGCTCCGCACCCGCTGCGCGGAGCAGCGGCCGCCGCTCGCCGAGGCCGCCCCCGGCGCCGACCACGCCGCGGCCTGCCACTACCCGGAGCGGGCGGCGGGCTGACCGGGCCGGGCCGGCGGCGCCCCGGTGCGGGCACGCAGGGTGACCGGGCGGTGCGGATTCGGCGGATCGGCCGCGCGCCGTGTAATGTCTTCCAGGTCAGCAGGCGCCGCTAGCTCAGTTGGTTAGAGCAGCTGACTCTTAATCAGCGGGTCCGGGGTTCGAGTCCCTGGCGGCGCACAGACAGCCGGAA
>NZ_JBSGXP010000034.1:0-60703 GCF_053610105.1 Kitasatospora sp. NPDC054939
GCGACGTTGCGGGCCGGGGCGCGCCCCAACCGCCCCCCCCGGCCCCGAGCCGCCGGCGGATGTGCCCGTTTCGCCTCATGAGCCGTGGAGAGACGCCTGGGAGGTGAGCCTCGGTACGGCCCCGTGAGGAGCGACGATGAAGGCCTTGACCTGGCACGGCAGGCGAGATGTCCGTGTCGACACTGTTCCCGATCCGGCCATCGAGGATCCGACCGATGTGATCATCAAGGTGACCACGAGCGGACTGTGCGGATCCGACCTCCACCTCTACGAGGTTCTGGGGCCTTTCCTCGATGTCGGCGACATCCTCGGACACGAACCGATGGGTATCGTCCAGGAGGCCGGGCCCGAGGTCACCGCCGTGCGCGTGGGCGACCGGGTGGTGATCCCGTTCAACGTGTCCTGCGGGACGTGCCACACCTGCACGCGGGGCCTGCACTCGCAGTGCGAGACGACCCAGGTGCGGGAGTACGGCACCGGTGCCTCGCTGTTCGGCTACACCAAGCTCTACGGCCAGGTCCCCGGCGGGCAGGCCGAGCTGCTGCGCGTCCCGTTCGGGAACAACCTGCCGATCAAGGTGCCGCACGGTCCCGAGGACGACCGCTTCGTCTTCCTCTCCGACGTGCTGCCCACCGCGTGGCAGGCCGTCGAGTACGCGGCCGTGCCCGAGGGCGGCAGCCTCGTCGTCCTGGGCCTGGGACCGATCGGCGACATGAGCTGCCGGATCGCCCTCCACCGCGGCGCCGGTCAGGTGATCGGCGTCGACCTCGTCGGTGAACGCCTCACGCGGGCCCGGCGAAGGGGCGTGCACGTCCTGGATCTTCTTGAGCACGGCAAACGCCTCGCCGACGTCATCCGCAGCCTCACCGGCGGACGCGGCCCGGACGCCGTCATCGACGCCGTCGGGATGGAAGCCCACGGCTCGCCCGCCGCGAAGCTCGCCGCCCAGGCCACCAACCTGCTGCCGAGCGCCCTCGCCGCCAAGATGATGGAACACGTCGGCATCGACCGCCTCCACGCCCTGTACCTGGCCATCGAGCTCGTGCGGCGCGGCGGCACCATCTCCCTCTCCGGCGTCTACGGAGGCCAGACCGACCCGCTGCCTCTGCTGACCATGTTCGACAAGCAGATCCAGCTCCGCATGGGCCAGGCCAACGTGCACCGATGGGTCGGCGACATCCTCCCGCTGCTCACCGATGACGACCCGCTGGGTGTCGACACCTTCGCCACCCACCACGTCCCACTCGACGACGCCCCCTCGGCGTACGAGATGTTCCAGAAGAAGCAGGACGGCGCCGTGAAGGTGCTCTTCAAGCCGTGAACACCACGCAGCCTGCTGCCGACGAGATCCCCGCATTCCGTGGCTGCCTTCACCAGCATCGCTTTCCGGCGCGGGCTGCGGTTGTGTGAAGCCGCCCCAGCGGTCACCGGACCATTGCCGGAACTCAAGGCAACAATTCCTCACTTGCGGGTTCGAATACCCAGCAGGGTGACGAACTGCACCGCGTGGGCGCCGGCGCCCGGGCCCCTGTCGCGTCCCCCGTCGCGTGGGGTGTGGCGGGCCTGCCCGGCTCTCAGGAGCCGGGCGGCCGGCGGAGATCTCCGGTGGAGCGGTCGGCGGGCCTACTGCAGTGGCTGCGGTTGGATCATGGCGAAGGATGCGCCCTGCGGGTCGGCGACTACCGCCGTGCGGCCGGCCATGAGCTCGACCGGCGGGGCGAGCACCATGCCGCCCTGCTTGACCAGGGCGTCCGTGGTGGAGTCGATGTCGTCGACGGCGAAGTAGGTCAGCCAGTGCGCGGGGGCGCCGGGCGGGTCGTTGGACAGCAGGGTGACGCCGCCGACCGCGCGGCCGCCGACCCGCAGCTCCCAGTAGGACTCGGCGCCGTCTCGCAGCTCGATCTCGATGCCGAACGCCTCACCGTAGAACGCGGTGGCGGCGGGCACGTCGCTGGTGTGCAGTTCGTTCCAGGTCAGGGCGCCGGCCTCGTTGACGACCTGCGCGCCGAAGAACTCGCCGGGCTGCCATACGCCGAACACGGCACCCTGCGGGTCGGAGGCGACCAGCATTCGGCCCAGGTCGCCGACGTCCATCGTCGGTACGAGCAGTGTGCCGCCCGCAGCGACGATCGCTTCCTGAGTGGCCTGCGCGTCGGTGCTGGCCAGGTAGCTGGTCCACACGGTGGGCGGATCCGGCATCCCCTCGGGCGCCATTGCGGGACCGATGCCGGCCACGGCCCTGCCGTTCAGCTCGCAGACCGCGTACCCACCGAACTCGGCCGGCCCGGGGCTGCCCTGCCAGCCCAGCAGGTCGCGGTAGAAGTCCAGCGCCGCCTGCTGGTCCTTCGCCATCAGATCGACCCAGCACGGCGTGCCGGTCGTGGAGGGGGTGACAACTTCGGGCATGCTCGCTCCTTCGATCGAGGTCTCCCGTAACCCTCTCGTCCCTGTCCGGACCCGAACCGTCCGACACGCCACCACGACGTAGGAAGCCCGCCGTCTGCCCAATCACCACCACCACGTCGGACACCGAGCCCGCCCAGCCGGCAGTCCGCTGTCCTGGGGAGAGCAGTGAGGAATCGAGACACGGGCCGCCCGCTGCGGACGTCGTCGGCTGTCACGGCGATCTGCGGTGGTGCCGGACGTCGTGGCGCTCGCGCGGATGCCGGGCTGACGCGGCAACAGCGACGTCCCCCCGCCGGCTCGGGCAGGGGGACGTGGTCAGGCGGGGGTCACTCCCAGTTGCATTTGGTCTGGAGTGCTTTGCCCGCGTCGTAGGGGACCATGTCGTAGCGCCAGGCTTCCAGGTCCCAGGTCTCACCGCCCCAGTGGCCACCGTCGCCGTTGGAGTAGGAGTACGACGCGTGGCAGTACAGCTGCTCGTAGGTCGAGTGCAACTCGCCCTGCGTGGCGTGCGGGAACCTGAGCGTGTTGGACCAGACCTGCTTCCAGTTGTCCGCCGAGTCGCTGGAAGCGGTGTCCGAGTGTGAGGTACTCGCGAACGCGGCGTCGGTCGGGGTGACATGTGTGGAGCGCTTGTTCTGGTCCGCCAGGTTCATGTACACCTCGGTCTTCTTCACCCACTTCGAGTTGGTGATGCCGCCGTAGCCGACGCATGCGGTGTGGCAGCTTTCGAAGGCGTTGGACTGGCCGCCGCTGTACAGGATGTAGCGGCCGGACTGGAAGTTCTGCCGTACGCCCGTGTTGTTGCCTTCGTTGCCTCCGACGTAGTCCTCTCGGTATTCGTCGGACGTCGGGTAGCCGTAGAAACCGCGTTCGAACCCGTTCTCTCCCCACCACCAGCCGGTGATGCCGTGGACGGCGTGGGCGCCGCTGTACTGGCTCCAGTAGACGGTGCCGCCCTGGAACTGCTGGCGTACGCCGTAGCCGTCGGGATTCGTGATCTCGTCGGTGAGGGGGTAGCCCAGATAGCCGCGCTCCCAGCCCAGGCCGGCCCAGTACGGGCGGATCGCGCCCCACACGGCGTGTGCGCCGGTGCCGGGGGTCCAGTAGATCGAGCCGTTGTCGAAGACCTGGAAGCGGCCGATACCGTCGGGGGTGCCGAGTTCGTCGGTGGTGGGGCAGCCCAGCGACCGCTGGACGCCAGGGGTTTGGGTGTACTCGGTCCAGATGGCGCCGTCCACGGAGTGGGACCCGCAGAAGACTTCGGCGGACGCGGGGGTGGCGCCGACGGTGAGACTGGCGGTGACCAGGGCGAGGGCGACGACCGGGGCCGCCAGGAGCGTTCCGATACGTCCGAGGGAAGGATGCATGTCAACTTCCTGCCCCGGCCCCGGGTGTACGAACCTCCTGCCGGCCGGACGGTCGATGCCCGTGACCGCCTTCGAGCCAAACTTCAACCAGGCGACGAACAGCCCCAGTTCCTCGGCCACCACCCGCCAGTCGCGGCCCGTCCGTATGCACCAGCGCAGGTACGGCGCGACGTGCCCGGCGTACGTACGGGTCGTCAGCTCCGCCTGGGCCATGCCGAACCGCACGTGCCGCACGAACGTGTCGGCCGGGACTACAAGAGGCTGCCCGAGCACTCCGAGGCCCACCTCGACAGGGCCGCGATCACCCTGATGGCCCGCCGCCTCGCATGCGCGGCCGACGTCGGAGCCGCTGTTGGCCAGCGCGCCCGGGCAGCGAGACCACTGATCGGGGCCCTGAACTTCAGGTGGCGATCGTGACGGTGGCGGGTGGGAAGCTCGCTCACTTGTCCGACCCTTGCCGAGTTTCCTCGTCGCGGACGGCGCAGGACGACCGGACGGGTGATCCTCGCCAGGCGTTCAGGTGAAGGCCGTCACCACCCGGACGTACCAGCCAGAAGGGTTCGTTGACGACTGGTTGCGGCACAGGGCAAGGTATTCGAACGCGGGAGCGGCTCCCGGCCGGCGCCTCCGCGGCGACTGCAGCGGCGCGGCGGACATGCTCAACTTCCCTCGAATTCGGGCAACCTGCCCGACGTGCACGAGGAGACATCCATGACCAAGCGCGCCCTCGCCCTCGTCCTCGCCGGGACGATGGCAGGCGCGGCCGCCGCCCTGACCGTTCCCGCCCTGGCCGACAGTCGGACCCCGGACGGCGGCCCCCGCGCGGGCCGGAGCGCTCCGATCCCCGCCGTCATCATCGACAGTGCGTTCCGCACCAGCCTCGGCGGCGCCCCGCAGGAGGTGGGCAACGTCTTCGCGACCCGGGCAGGCCTCACCGACGACGAGGGGGCCGCCGCCGGCACGGCCTACTCCACCTGCACCAAGGTCGAGACGGGCCCCGACCGGGTGCTCTGCCACACACTTCTCAAGCTCGGTCCCGAGAACCAGGTCTCCCTGTCCGTGCTCGTGCCCACGGGTGACGGCGCTCCCAAGGAGTTCGACGGGTCCGTCACCGGTGGCGCCTACGCGTACTCCGGAGCCAGCGGCACGGCCCACTTCAGGCTGGAGAGCCATGGCAGCTACGACCTGAGCATGGGCTAGCCGCCAGATCGTCCAGGACCGCCCGGGCCGCGTTGTGGCCGACGATGCCGCCGACGCCACCGCCGCGGACCGCGCCGAACGGCTGCTGCCCGTACCCCGCGGTCGGTGGGGTACGGGCAGCAGGTCGTGGGACGAGGTCAGGCCAGGCGCTCCAGGGCGGCGTCCAGGCGGGCCAGGGTCCGCTTGCGGCTGAGGACCTCCAGCGACTCGAACAGCGGCAGGCCGATGGTCCGGCCGGTCACCGCGACCCGCACCGGTGCCTGGGCCTTGCCCAGCTTCAGGCCGTGCTCGGCCGTCCGGCTCGGGGCGCCGGTTTCGGGGTTCCTGGGCCGGGGGTGTACGGGGGCGGGGTCGGCTGCCGGCCGAATCCGTCGAAGGTGGCCTGGGGGTTGCCGGCCCAGGGATCGGGGGTCGTGTGTTAACCAGGGTACTGACACCTTGGGCACAGCTCGTGGCGGCCCTCGGGTGTGATCACGGTGCCCCAGCTGCGGCATTCTTCGCAGCCTCGGGCCCGGTCGATGTTCGCGCGGACGGTGGGAGCGTGGGGGTGGGCTCCATGTGGCATGGGTGATCTTCCTCTGTAGAGCACTATCACTTACGACCATTTTGCCATGGTTCGTATAGATATGCACCACCCGTCGCTGGCGCTCGTGATCTCCTTGAGCGGTAAGACACAACACAGGTGCACGGCAAGCGCAAGGCGCCCGGACGCGGTGCTCCAGGGATGTCTTCCTGTGCCCGGACGTCCGCAAGGTCGAGCACCACGGGTCCGGCCTTGCCCGCGGCGGGGTGGAGAAAGGGCATCGACGGCATGGTGGGTTGGGCGGCTCTGGTGGAAGGCCGTCTTGTGGTCAGCCGAGGCCCGGATGGCCTGCCGCAACCGGTTCCGCACGCCGAGGCGTGGGAGGCAGGGCCGGCGCTGCACACCGCCCTCGCCCAGCACCCGGCCAACCCCGACGACGAGGACGACCTGGCCGTCGGTGAGGACGAACCCGACGGCAAGGACTACGGCCTACTCAGTGACATCCGGACCCGGGTCCGCCGCCGGACAGCCGGGCGCACCCTCTGTGCCATCGAGCAGGTCCCGCAGATGGCCCGGGACGACGAGCAAGCCGCAGCCCTGGCCGAAGGCATCGGCCGCGAGGGCGCCCTCGCCCACGCCGCGGCCGTCCGCGAGGAGCGGCAGCGCATCCGCGAGGCGACCGCCGCCGCCGGAGTCGAGACGAAGCCCGGGGCGGAGTCCCGTTCACCCGGCCCGTATTTCACCCGCCCGTCCGGATTCGGCGGGCAGATTTCCGGGTGCAGGAGTATTGACAGCGCCGTTGCGTCGGCGCCGTAGTTCCCTTCCATCACCCCGCTTCGTTTCTCCGGTTCCGGTGTACCACCGGACCGGCCCGTCGAAGCGGAGACACAGCCGCAGTCGGCCGGCCTGCGACGCCCCCACCCAGGCGCGGGCGGCCGCCCGGCGTGCCACGCACCGACCACCCCAACCAGCGGGCTGCCTGCCCCACTCCGTCGCGCTTCCGGCTCGACCACGCCCGAACGTGGCCGTGGTTCGACAGCATCGGCCGACACCCATCGCGTCAGGAGAAGACCATGGACGACTCTTCCCACACCCCCTCCGAGATCAGCCGCCGCAGGGTGGTCCAGCTGCTGGGCTCCGGCGCGGTGGCGGCTGCCGCCGGTACCGCCCTGAGCGGCACCACCGCGGTGGCGCACTCGAACTCCCACACGGGGCTGATCGCGGCGGTGCTGGATGACACCGATGTGGTCACGAACGCCCGCGGGCTGACCAGGCTGCTGAGAAACGCCGGTTTCACCGTGGTGGCCCTGAACCCGAACCAGCCGGTGCGGCTGAAGGACGGGCTGGTCCCGGCTCCGGCTGTGCAACGGCACGACGGCGGTCGAGTCCCCTGCCGCCATCGAGGACAGTCACGAGTTCTTCCACGCCCTGGCGAAGTACGTCGATTCGGTGCGGAGGGGGAGCGCGGATCCCGTGACCGCCACGCCGTCGCCCAAGGCCGGTCCGCTCGTCGGTGACGTGGGCGTGTCCACGGCCCGGACCTGGGCCCGGCCGGGCCGGGTCCTGGAAGTGCGAGGTGAGAGAGGGGGCTGCGGTGAGAGCCACCCTCACCGGGAACACGGTGGCCGCCAACGACGACACCGTCCTGTTCGACGTGGCGGGGCTGACGGCGAACACGGCGTACACCTTCACCATCACCCCGGACGCGGCGGTGTCCTTCGTCCCGCTGACGGGGTCGTTCAGGACCGCGCCGGCGACCGCGGCCACCCCGGTCACCCTGGGCTTCGGCTCCTGTGCGCACAGCGTGCCGAACCCTGTGTGGAACCAGATCATCGCCAAGGGCTGCGAGGGCTTCGTCATGCTCGGCGACACCCCGTACGCCGACATCGCGATACCGGGCATCGGTGGTCCTCTGGCGCAGGCGCGCAGGCATCACCGGGACTTCCTGGCCACGCCGGGAATCGACAGGCTGGTCAGTTCGATGCCGGTGTGGGCAACGTGGGACGATCACGATTTCGGCAAGAACAATGCCGACGGCACCTTCCGGAAGAAGGCCCCGTTCCGCCAGGCCTTCGTCGACTACCGCGCCAACGCCACCGATCGCGCACCGGCCCGGAAGGTGGTGGAGGCCCTGGTCGCGTGCCGCACCGTGTGATCCGGGGCTTCAGGTCCTTCGGGGGTGGGGAGTGCGACCGGCCGGTGCGGGGCCTGCGGGCCCTGGGGTACCGACGGCGTGTGTGAGGGGGGCCAGTGCGGTGGGTGGTACGGCGCCGGCTGCCGCCGAGCCGCGCAGCAGCGCGGCCAGGTCGTGGGGCCGGACCCGCTCGGTGCTCGCTGTCGCTGCGGTGATCCGGTCCAGCCGGAAGCCCCGACCCGCCTGCCGGGTGCGGCACCAGGCGATGAGGTACCACCGGCCGTCGGCGGTGAGCAGTCCGGCCGGTTCCACCAGCCGCTCGCTCGGGCGCCCCGCCGCGTCGAGGTAGGACAGCCGCAGGGCGGTGTCGGTGGCGAGGGCGTGCTCCACGGCGCTACGGACCGCGGTGTCGCCCGGTGCGGGCAGGGCGACGATCCGTGCGGCGAGGTGGCGCACCGCCGCCGAGGCCGGACCGGTCACGGCGGCCGCGATCTTCTGGGCCGCCGTGCGGGCCGCGCCCGCGTACGGGGTGGCGGCGTCGGCCGCGGCCAGTGCGGCCGTGAGCGCCGAGGCCTCGTCGGGGGTGAGGTGGATCGGGGGAAGGGTCGCCCGCGGGTCGATCGACCAGCCCCCGCCGCGCCCGCAGGAGGTGCGCACCGGGACGCCGGTGGCCATCAGCGCCTGCAGGTCGCGCTGGACCGTGCGGGTGCTCACCCCGAACCGCGCGGCGAGGGCCGCGACCGTGAGGGGTCGCGGCGCCGCCGCGCGCAGTTCTTCCACCAGGCCGTAGAGCCGGTCGGTGCGGTTCATGCGGGCGAGGCTACCGTCCGATCGGCCACCGGCGGCCGGCCACCTGCGGCTGGCGGTCGGCGGCCGGCGGCCGGTCCGCGGGAGGGGACGGTGCCCGCGCCGCCGGGATCGACGAGGGCCGCGGACAGGAACTCCCGGGCACGCCGGTGTTCGCGCTCCGTGACGGTCGACGGGTACAGCGTGAAGCCGTGCATGGCACCGGCCACGGCCCCGAGTTGCACGGGCGCGCCCGCCGACCGCCACCGCCGGGCGAGGAACAGCGAGTCGTCCAGCAGCGGATCCTCGGTGCCGACGACCATCCGGGCCTGCGGCAGACCGGTGAGGTCCGCGAACAGGGGCGAGATTCCGGGGTCCCGGCGCTGTTCGGCCGTCAGACCCGGGGTGAACAGCTCGTAGGTGCGCCGCAGCGAGTCGGTGTTGCTGAGCAGCCGCCGGGAGCCGAAGGTGCGCTGGCTCGGCGTCATCGACAGGTCGTAGGGGCCGAAGAGCAGGTGGGCGGCCCGGAACGCCCCGACGATGCCGTGTCGGTCGCGCAGGCGCAGCAGGGTCAGGACGGCGAGGTGGGCGCCGGCCGACTCGCCGCCGATCAGCAGCCGGTCGGTGCCGAACTCGGCCGCCGCGTGTCGCACCAGCCACCGGGCCGCCGCCTCGCAGTCGTCGGGCCCGGCGGGGAACGGGTGCTCCGGTGCGAGCCGGTACTCCACGCTGACCACGGCCAGCCGAGCCGCCTCGGCGAGCGACCACAGTCGCTCGTCCTGTCCGTCCGCCGAGCCGAACGTCCAGCCGCCCCCGTGGATGTGCAGGTACACGCCGTCGACGCGGTCCGGTACGAAGACCCGCACCGGGACGTCGTCGACGACGCGGTCCCGGCCCTGCGCCAGGCGCACCGGCGGGGTGTCACCGCCGAGCCGGTTGCGTCGCAGCGCGGCCAGCAGGGCCGCGTCGGGGGCCTCCTCACGGGCCGGGCGGCTCGCGGCGGCGGCCTCGAACGCCTCGTTGAAGGCCAGGGTCTCGGCGAGGCAGTCCTCATCGGTGATCGTCATACCGCACAGGCTGGCAGCCACTCGCGACAACGTCCTGTCACCGTTTCCCCGAGAGCTGCGTCACATGGCGGGCCCGGTACCCGTGGCGGGGGGAGGATGAGGCCGGCCCCGGCGCGCCGAGCGATGTCGGGGCCGCGGCCCTCCGGCGGGCCGTGACCGCCGCTGACGGCTGCCGAGGAGAAACGCACCGGCTCCTGGTGGCGCCCGACCTGAACTGCTGCTTCCCGCTGCTGGAATGGAGCAGCCCGAGGAGCCCGACCTCGTGGTGGTCCATGCCGCCCCGTCGGACCCGGTTCAACGTCCTCTCGGGGCGATAGGACGTCAAGCCGGCTGAAGCACAGTCCTGTGGGCGGCTTGGCGCCGGGCGACACCCGGCGCCGAGCCGGCGATCTCAGTCGCGCCGGGCGGCCCGGCGACCGCCGATTGGGCAGGTCTGCCCGCTTCCTGTACGGGGTGACGGCCAGCGATGAACCCGGTTCCGGCCGTGCCCGTGATCCTCAACGGCTGCCGGCTGCGGCCGGCCACACGGTCCACCGGGCGACGCCACCCGGTACTCGTATAGGCGGAGCCAGTCGGCGTAGGAGTCCCGGCGTTCCTGCTCGCTGCGGTAGGGCCGCGAAGGCCCATTCGTGGAGTACAACTAGCGGGCGTCGGCGCCGCACTGTTCGTCGCGGATGGTGAGCAGGAACTCGACCTCGCGCTCGACGCGGAACAGCGAATCCTGGTGCAGGTCGTTCAGGTGGGCGAGCAGCACGCGTCGGCCGGTGGTCAGGTAGGCGTACACGACCACGTTCGGCGTGACTCCGGAGTTCTTGGACAAGGCCGGCATCGGCTCGATCCTGATGTCCTCGATCTTCGCCCAGGCCAGTCGGCGCGTCCGGAGGACCCGGACCCGGATGCCGTCGCGGTCCACGTAGGTGCCGGACGCCGGAAGGAGGAGGAGAACCGTGGCGTCGAACAGGAACGCCGCCACGGTCGTCAGAATCTTCACCCAGTCCGGGATACCGAGGAGGTCGCTCTCGACCCAGACGAAGGACATCAGCAGGAGTGTCATGACTGCCAGGCCGGCTACTGCCGGCCAGGCCGTCCGCCCGGTCGCCTGATACCTGCGTGGCAGTTCGTGTTCCCCCAGGACCACTCCTCTCCCCTGCCGCCCACTGTAGGGGCGGGGAGCAGCCACCGGTTCCGGCGGTGATCCCTGCTACCGAACCGGGACACCGACGGGAGCCGGACAGGGCCCAGCCGGCGCCTGGATCCGCAGGACGATCCGCTGGAGTTCGTCGCCTTCCTGCCCTGGAACGACGGTGCGCTCTGACGCTGTACGTGCTGCCGCCCAGCGAGGCTGCTGGCGGACGCCGTGACAGATCGCCGACCCCCGTCCGGACGGGGTCGGTCCGACCTGCCGACGTCGGTCCCGCGGGCAGGGCCCTCCCGAGACGCGCGGCGGCACCGACACCAGTAGCCCAACGCTCGGCGTGTCGGCAAAGCCGTGTGGGCCGACCTGCGCCGACGGCGGCGCCGTCGCGGCGGCCTCGGCGCCGCCGCCGAGTCACGCCCGGGAAGCGCGACCCCGGTGCCGATGCCGAGTCCGGCAGCGGCGGGCCGGAGCGCGACGGTCTCCGCGCATCCGTGAAGCGCCGCAACCGCCCGCCGGAGGCCGGACACGATCCGCGGCGCCGTCCCGCTGCGGTGCAGGCGTGTTCCGGACTGTTCGGGACAGTCCGGAACACCCGTCCGACCTGCGCCTTTACTTCGGGACGGGGACGGGACGGATCCGCACCGTGCCGGTCGGCCGGTTCGGTTGCGCTGCCCTCCCGACGCCGGTGAACCTCGTTCCGGCCCGGCCCACCGGAGGACCGGGCGAACCGGAGGAGAGGGGAATCCCCGTGCTCAAGAAGCTGGAGGCCATCGGCGCCGGCCTGCTGGAGCGGTTCGTGCCCAGCATCGAGGCGTCCGCGGCCCAGTGCGGCTGCAAGTGGTTCAGGGCGTGCTGGCAGTGCCCGAGCAACCAGCAGTGCAAGGCGTACTGCTGCGACGGCCAGGGCTGTGTCGTCAAGAGCACCTGGTGCAACGCACGGTCCTGCTGACCGGGTCCGGAAGGGGACGGCGCCCGCGCGGCGCCGCCCCCGCGTCAGCAAAGGTCGGTGTCTGTCGTGCTCTACCTGGCCGTCGGCCTGCGCCTGCTCGTCGGCGTCGTGTTCCTCGTCGCGTCCCTGAGCAAGCTGGGCCCGTCGTCCCACCGCGAGTTCCGCGCGTCGCTACGGGCCATGGGCCTGTTGCCGGAGCGCCTGGTCGGTCCTGCCGCCGCGTGCGTCGTGGCGGTCGAGCTGGCGCTGGTCGCCTGCCTCGCCGCGCCCGCCCGCCGGGTCGTCGTCGCGGGCTTCGCCGGAGCGGGGCTGGTGCTGCTCGTCTTCGCGGGCGTGATCGCGCTCCTGCTACGTCGCGGCGCCCGCCGACCCTGCCGCTGTTTCGGCGGCTCCTCGGCGGTGCTCGCGCCGCACCACGTCCTGCGCAACCTGCTGCTCGCCGCCGCGGCGGGCGCCGGTGCATTCGTGACGCACGTCGCGCACGGCCCGCCGGTGTGGGCCGGGGTGGCGGCCGCGGCGTGTGCCGGAGCCGTGGTGGGCGGCCTGGTGACCGTGCTCGACGAGATCGTCTCGCTGGTCCGGAACCCGGTCCGCCCCGCTCCCGCCCCGTCACGTCCACGCTCGCCGTCACCTCCGTCGTCGTCGTCGGTCGAGCGACCTGTTCGTCCAGGAATCTGAACGGAGTCAGTCATGAGTGCGATTTCTGTGGTTGTCGTCCTGGTGGTGGGAATGGTGTGTTGCCTCAACACCCTGTTGACCATCGGTGTGGTCAAGCGCCTGCGCGAGCACAGTGAACTGCTGGCCCGGCGCGGCGGCCCGACCGAGTCGGACGTACCCGTCGGACTGGAAGTCGGCGAGTTCGCCGCTGTGACGCTCGAAGGCGAGGAACTCGGGCGCGAGGACCTCGCCGACGACTGCCTCGTGGCCTTCTTCATGCACGACTGCTCACCGTGTCAGGAGAAGATGCCGCGCTTCGCCGAGTACGCCAGGAGGCTGCCCGGTGGCAGGGATCAGACCTTCGTGGTGGTCGCCGAGGACGACGGCAGGGAGCGGGAGTTCGCCGCGGCGCTGGCCCCCGTTGCGCGCGTGGTGGTGACCGACGGGATGGGCCCGGTCGCCGGAGCGTTCAAGGTGTCGTCCTTCCCGACGCTGCTGCGGGTCGCCCGGGACGAGCTCGGTCGGATGCGGGTCAGCGACAACCGCATCGACCTGGACCGGCCGGTGGGCACGCTGATCTGATGGCCGAGCCCGCGGTGGTCACCTCCGCAGGCCGCGACCGGGGCGGGGACTCGAAACAGCATGCGGACGGCGGCGCGCAGGCCTTGCGGACGGCCTGCAGCCTGGCGTTCACGGCGGCGCCCGGTGTCTTCTGCCTGTACCTGCTCACGACGCTGGTGGGCGGCGTCCTGCCGGTCGCGGCGGCCTGGCTGACCAAGCTGATCCTCGACGGGCTGTCGGGCCGCAACCCCGCCGGGGACCCGCAGTGGTGGGCGACCGGGTTCGCCCTGACCGGTGTCGCCCTCGCGCTTGCCCCGCAGTGCGGCGAGTACCTGAGGACCGAACTCGACCGCGCGGTGGGCCTGCGGGCCCAGGACCGGCTGTTCCGCGCGGTCGAGCGGTTCGTGGGCCTCGCCCGCTTCGAGGACCCCGCCTTCCTCGACCGGTTGCGCCTGGCCGAACAGGCCGGCGGGACGATGCCCCTCCAGGCGGTGGACGGTCTGCTGCGGCTCACCCAGTCGGCGATCACGCTCGCGGGCTTCCTGGTCTCCTTGTGGACCCTGAGCGCGGGCATGACGGCCCTGGTGCTCGTCGCCGGCGCCCCGACCCTGGTCGCGGAGGTGGCGCTGTCCCGGCAGCGCGCGCGGGTCGCGGTCACGGTCGGACCGGCCGAGCGCCGCGAGATGTTCTACAGCCACCTGCTGTCGAGCGTCGCAGCGGCCAAGGAGATCCGGCTCTTCGGTACGGCCCCTCACCTGCGGGGCCGGATGCTGGCGGAGCGCAGGACGGCCGATGCCGCGCGACGGACGGTGGACCGCAGGGAGGTCGTCTGGCAGGCCGGCCTGGGCGTCCTGGCCGCAGCGGTCTCGGGCGGGGGCCTGGTCTGGGCCGTGGCGGCGACCGGTCGGGGCATACTGTCGATGGGTGACGTGGCGATGTTCCTCACCGCCGTCGTCGCCGTGCAGGCCGCGCTGGGCGGTCTGGCAGGGGCGATCGCCGGGACCCACCAGTCGCTGCTGATGTTCGGTCACTTCGTCGCCGTCACCACCGCGCCGGCGGACCTTCCCGTTGCCGCGGAACCCCGCGCGCTGCCGGCCCTGCGCGGGGCGATCGAGTTCGAGAACGTGTGGTTCCGCTACTCGCCCGACCACCCCTGGATCCTGCGGGGCGTCAGCCTCCGCGTTCCGTGCGGACAGTCGGTGGCGCTGGTCGGCCTGAACGGCGCCGGAAAGACCACTCTGGTCAAGCTCCTCTGCCGGCTCTACGACCCGGTCCGGGGCGCGATCCGCTGGGACGGCGTCGACCTGCGCGACGTCGATCCCGCGGAGCTGCGCCACAGGATCGGCGCCGTCTTCCAGGACTACATGAACTACGACCTCACCGCGGCCGAGAGCATCGCCCTGGGCGACCTGCGCGCCCTGGGCGACCGCGCGCGCCTCACCCGCGCGGCACGTCGGGCGGGGGTCCACGAGTTCCTCAGCCGCCTGCCGTCCGGGTACGACACCCTGCTGTCCCGGACGTTCATGATGGAGGAGGACCGGGACAACCCCGAGACGGGCGTGGTCCTGTCCGGCGGACAGTTCCAGCGGCTGGCGCTGGCCAGGGCGTTGCTCCGGGAGCACAGCGAACTCCTGATCCTCGACGAGCCGTCGGCCGGTCTCGACGCCGAGGCCGAGGCGGAGATCCACGCCTCCCTGCGGCGCACGCACGCGGGTCGGACCCGAGTGCTGGTCTCGCACCGCCTCGGCGCACTCCGGGACGCCGACCGGATCGTCGTCCTGGCGAACGGCCGCGTCACCGAGACGGGCAGCCACGAACAACTGCTCGAACTCGACGGGGCGTACGCACGACTGTTCACGCTCCAGGCATCCGGCTACCAAACCGCCGCACCCGACTGAGGACACACCATCGTGAACGCTCCCGTACCACGTGTTCCCGCACCACCACGTGTTCCGGCACCCTGCCGCCGCGGCAGGGGGCTCGCCCGCCGGGTGGGCGGCCCCCTGCTCCTCGGGCTGCCGTTGCCGGCCACGGTCGTGCTGCCGGCACTGGTGCGTCGACCCGCACCGCTGGTGTGGCTCCTCGTCCTGCTGCCCCTCTCCTGGATGACGCTTGCCACCGCGCGTGCACTGCTGCGGGGCCGCTGGGTGGTCGTGACCGTCCGTGGAGCGAGCATGCAGCCCACGCTCCGGGCCGGCGACCGGCTCCTCGTCCGACGCGGCCCCGTCCGGGCCGTCGGGGACATCGCAGTGCTCGGGCGTGCCGTGATGGGCCCCGACGAGCCCGCATACTTCGAGTGGATCATCAAGCGGGTCGCCGCGATGCCCGGCGACGCGGTGCCGCACGGCAGCGTTCCGCCGTCGGCGGTCGCGCCCGGCGGCACCGTTCCGCCGGGCATGTTGGTGCTGCTCGGGGACAATCCGACGCAGAGCTTCGACTCACGTCGGTTCGGCTACTACGCGGCGGCGGAGGTGCTGGGGGTCGTCGTCCGGCCGCTCGGCCGGTCCGCACGGCGTCGCCGCTCCCCCGAACCGCACCACCATCGCGAACCGCGCAGACTCCCCGGCCGGCTGCGCCGTCACCCGCGACCGGTCACCGGCTCGAACGCGAATAGCTGCCGCTCCGACGCCGGGCTGCACGACAGTTGAAGCAGCGGCTGCCATTCGTGCCGGCCCGGCGTTGCCGAGAGCGGGAAGCCCAGGCACTTCTGCGAATGGCGCGGCCGCAGCCGGTACAGGGCGCCGGTGGGCGGGGTGTCCCCACCGCTCGCGACCACCCCGGGGCCGGCGGCGGTCGCGGTGGTGCCGGCGGGCTCCAGGACGAAGCGCTCGGCCGGTCCGCGCCGGCCGCAGAAGTCGTCGGTGACCTGGGCGAGATCGGCTGTCCGCGCTTCCGTCACGCCCATGCAGCCCGGTCCGAACTCGGGGTGGTTGGAGAGGATCTCGTAGGTGCCGTCGGGGAACTTCTCAAGGGCGTAGTCCGGGATCGCGTCGGCGCACTCCGCCTGGTGGACCTGCCCCGTCCCCTCGCCGGCCCGCTCCGCGAGGCAGAGCCCCGAGTACGCGACGCGAATGCGGTACTTGCCCTCGGGGACGGGCACCGACTCCACCGGACCCGCGGCGGCTCCGCCCGGATGGGCGACCCGCTGGTGGTCGACCCCACCGGCCGTGGACGCGGGGTGTATCCACAGAACCAGTCCCAGGACCACACTCGTCGCGGCTCCCGCCGCACCGATGTACAGTCCGGCACGTCGGCGCAGGTCTGTGCCCCGGGGCCGCACCGCCGTCTCCTCCTCGACCGGGACTCTCCGGTCGGGCACCGGAACGGCCTCGGTGCTGACGGCGGCCTCGGGCGCGGGGGGACAGGCGAGTCTGCTGCGCGCCGCCAGCCACGCGGCGACGGCGTCCGGCGGACAGCCGCAGGCCCGGACGAAGCCCTCGACGAGCTCTGCCCTCGGCAGCTTCTCCCGGCCGAGCGCGGCGGCGACGGTACTGGCGGGCAGGACGCGTCCCTCCAGTTCCGCCCGACGGGCCAGTTCGCGGTACGTCAGCCCCGACAGCACGCGCAGGCGGCGCAGGCCCGCCATGAACGCGGCCACCTCGGTGATGCTCTCGGGCTCACACCGGTCCCGTTCGTCTCTCACGTGTTCCCCCTTGTGTTCCGAACTGCCGTGCGCAGACAGAAAGTTGTCCTGAGCATGGCATAGCCGAGTGGGGGGCGGAACTACGTACACGAAAGCCTGCCGATGTCAACTGCTCCCGGCCGCAAGGCCCTCCCGCGGGCGATCGGTCCCTGGGCTCTCGACAGCGGGGCGTTCAGCGAGATCGACCTCTACGGTCGGTGGCAGACCGCGGCAAAGCAGTACGCGGCCGCTGTCACCCGCTACGGAGAGGAGATCGGCAACCTGGAATGGGCCAGCCCCCAGGACTGGGTCTGCAAACCCTGGATGCCCGCCAAGACCGGCCTGAGCCTGGGCGAGCACCTGCGCCGAATCCTCCTGATGCCGTCGGTCGGCCGGGCGAAGCCGGACGCCCTGCTGGCGGAGCTCGCCGGGGATCCCGTCGTCCTGGGCCCGCGATGTCCGCCTACGTGACGGGACGGGACGTGACGTGGAACCGGAGCCGCGCACCGCACTCGGGGAATGACGGGCAGACCCGGACCCCGGGGCGGCTCTGTTCGTGCGACCCCCTCCGGCATGGTCGCTGTACGGCCCCCGATGGCAGGGAGTCGCGGTGCGCTGCCCGCCCCAGGGCGACGGGACCGACAGATCCACGGCGATGCGGCCGAAACGCCGTCAGATGCACGGCACACGTACCGGAATGAGATCCAGCAGGCTTTTCCAAGCCGATGCGCATCGATCGATGGCCGACCCAGGATCGACGCATCCGGACCGCCGTGCCCGCCGCCGAGCGGGTGACCGCACCATGAGGAGGCGCACGCGAGCGGGGAACTCCAGCCGGAGCCGATCCGGCCCCCGGCCGTCGTCTCGCGAAGCCGGCCGGGGTGGTCAACCACCCCGGCCGGAAGGCATGTTGTGGCCAGGCTCCTCAGTCGGCCCGGACGGCTACCCGGACGTCTCCGGGTGCATGCAGATGTTGTAGTCGTGGTTGCAGGCGGCGTTGCACGGCTGCCACGCGTCGTAGTTCTCGCGCAGGGGCTCGCAACCCTCCTGGCAGCCGGTCCAGCGCCGGTCGCACGTGCGGATCAGCTCCAGCTCCTCCTCGGTGAGCATGGGGACGATCCGGTCACCGGCGGTGCGGGCGCGGGTGGGTGCCGGATGGCGACCCGTCGCGTACCCGCCCGTGTACCGGTGAAGGGATGCCTCGGCGTGGAAGCCCGGGATCGTCATGGTGGTGCTCCCGTCAGCGTGGTCCGGACGCGGAAGCCGTCGGTCACCGGTCGGCCGGCGTCACCGCGCGGGCCCCCGAGTGCCGTCCGGGTGGGCGGCGGCCCTCTGTCTCCAGCCTACGCCGCGGACCGGCTCGCGGAGCCGCTCCGAAGCCGCCCCCGAAGCCGCTTCGACCGCCGCCCCGGGGCCGCCCCGAACCCGGCCCGGGCCCTCCCGGACGGCCCCTGCCGCCGGGGTGCGGAACCGGGGGGAGGGGAGCAGCCTGGAAGAAGCGGATGACCGCGGGATCCCGTGCGGTGGGGGGTCCCCGGCTTCCCCTTCGCGAGTGATGAGTTCCTCGCGTGAGAACTGCCCGCTACCGTCCATGACTGTCCGTTCCTGGAAGCTCCGGGGCGGCCAGCCGCCCGCCGTGACCGAGCGTCACCGGAGGGGTGAGGGAGATGACCAAGGGTGAACAGCGGGACGATCCCGCCCCCGGCGGCGAGGACCGCCGGCGCAGAGTGCGCGTTCCCGGGTTCGTCACGGACGAGGACATCGGCCTCGGCGACGCGGTCAGGCGCGTGACGAGCACGATGGGGATCAGGAAGCCCTGCAGCGGCTGTGAACGACGGGCGGCCGCACTCAACCGATGGCTGGTGCTGTCGCGGGGGTCCGGTCACCGACCGTGACACGAACTCCGCGACGACCACGCCCCGCGAGGCGCGAGGAGTCACCGATGGAGCAGGAGTACCCGGAGTACCCGGAGTACTCGGAACACCCCGAGTACCGGGAACAGCCCGTGCCGGTGGAGGACGGGACGGCGGCCGATCCCGGTCGGCCCGACCCGGCCCTCCGGCCGGCCGGATCCGCCACCGGCACCGCCACCGCCGCAGCCACCGTCGCGCCCATGGCGTCGGGCTGCGGCTGCGGAGGAGAGCCGCAGGCCCCCGGCGGGATGCCGGAGCGCGTGAACCCCTTCGTCTACGTGATCGGCCAGATCGACTTCCGGTTCCCGAGCCTGGGGGTCGAGAAGGAGGTCGCCCAGGCCGTGGCCCGGGCCGAGACGGAGAACATGACGGACCGCCAGGCAATCCACGCGGTCATCTCACAGCCCGAGAACCGCTACCTCGCACGGCAGTTGTGCTATGTGCTGAGCGTGCAGGGGATGGAGGCGTACGTCCTCCGGGCGAGTGACCCGGTCGAGTTCGACCGTCTGGTCGAAGCCATTCGCCCCGAGCCCGGTGCCACCGACCTGGACGTCGTCATCGGCCGCCGGGGGCCGCTGGCCCCGCCCGGCCTCTGCAACGGCCTGACGATCCCCGTCGTGGACTACGACCAGGTCTACTCCTTCGCCAGCGAGCACTTGCTGGCGGCGATCAAACCGCCCGAGGGCATGGCCAGGGAGCTCTTCGAGTCCTCCTCGAAGGAGCTGCTGCGAAGGGTGATGCAACTGGGCGACAACGCCGGCGACACCGACCCGTACCGTGCGCTGAACTACCTCACGGTCCGCTACCCGCGCATCTACGAGAAGACCGTCGAGGCCTTCGCCCAGGACTCCTCGCTGAGCGCGGTGAGCTTCCGCGAGTCCCGGCTGAGCGGTGTCCGCACCGTCATCGACGTCCTGTTCTGCTACACGGGCCGTCGGACGGACGTGACCGAGAAGTTCTTCGTACGCGTGGACGTCACCGAGGAGTGGCCCTTCCTGATCAAGTGTCTGTCTCCCTACTACGACCGTTGACCGTGCCGAGGTGGCACGGCGAGAAGGAGGTGCAGAGAAATGCGAATTCCGGGCTTCACCGCCGAATCCACGGTTTACCGGACGCGCGGACACTACCGGGCGTCGCGGTACGGCTCCGGGAGCAGTGGCCGGGTGATCGCGCAGCAAGGCGTGGAACTACAGGGACTCTGCGCGCTGGAGTGCCGCGGGGCCTGCGCCGACTCATGCCGGGAACCCCATAGTTTCCGCTGCCAGGAGTGCCGCAGAGATTGCATGGAGCTCTGCGACATCTGACCCCATCGGCTGATCCGCACCGGATCGGACCGCGCCCCGGGTAGGGGCGGACGGACGACACCCAGAGGATGACGATGGCGGCGCCGTTGGAACAGGCCGGACTCGCCCCCTTGATGGCGCGCAGCACCGGCCGACCGGAGATCGCCGTGGGCATGGTCGATGGCCTTGTGGCCGTCGACCATCCGGGGCTCGCCGGCCAACGCCTGCGCGTCCTGCCCGGGCGAGGGAACGGCGGCGCGTGCGGCCGGGCGGGAGGCGGACCCTCCTGCCGGCACGGCACGTTCGTCGCCGGTCTCCTCTGCGCCGGCCGGGCATCGCGGGTACCCGGCATCTGCCCGGGCTGCACGCTGCTGGTCCGGCCCATCTTCCCGGCCGACCGGTCCGGCGCCTGTGCGGCTCCTGCCGCGCGGGTGGAGGACCTCGCGACCGCCATCGTGGAGGTCGTCGACGCGGGTGCCCGGGTGCTGAACCTGAGCGTCGCGCCCGAGTCGCCGTCCAGTGCGGGACACCGCGAGCTGGAGTGGGCGCTGGACCACGCGGCCCACCGCGGCGTGATCACGGTCGCGGCCGCGGGGAACCAGGGCGTGCTGGGAACGTCGGTGATCACGCGCCATCCGTGGACGATCCCGGTGACGGCGTGCGACGGACGCGGACGGCCGATGGACTTCTCCAACCTGGGCGGATCGATCGGACGAAGCGGCCTCGGCGCACCGGGCGAGGGCATCCTGGGCCTCGGCTCGGGGGACCGCCTGGCGACGCTCACGGGCACGAGCGCCGCCGCGCCGTTCGTCGCCGGCACGGTCGCCCTGCTGCTGTCGGAGTTCCCCGGGGCCTCGCCGGCCGACGTCCGGTCGGCCGTCCTGCGCACCGGCTCCGGGCCGGGTACCGGCTTCGCGTCGCGCAGGACGGTCGTTCCGCCGCTGCTGGACGCCTGGGCGTCGTACACCCTGCTGGCCGCGCGGCACCGGCGCGGCGCCTAGAGCTCGTCCGGTCGATCATGTGCGAAGCCAAATGACGAGGGCGGCTGCGGTGACCGTGCCGAGGTAGACGTAGCCGCGCTTGTCATAGCGAGTGGCGACCGCTCTGGCGTGCTTGAGCTTGTTGATGGCCCGTTCGACGGTGTTGCGTCGCTTGTACCGCTCCTCGTCGAAGCCCGGGGGTCGTCCGCCGCGTGAACCCTTGCGCAGGCGGGCGGCGGGAGAAGGCCGGCCCCGGCCGGCTGGAGTGCCCGCAGTGCACCGGCGGCCGGGAGGCGCAGGAGCTGGGGCTGCTGGTGGTGCCCGCCCCGACCCGGCGGGAGCTGCTGGCCGCCCGCGTCTCGGCCCCGCGGACCGGCGTCAGCAGGACCGGGTACGGCACGCCGGGCTCCACCCGGTAACCGCACCCCGTGAGCGGCCGCGTCGCCCTGTCGCGGGGGCCGTAGCGCCCCTGTCGCGTTGAGTGCTGTCGCGCCCTGTGACTTGCGCGGATACCGGCGTTCCCCCGTGTGTGGTCGGGGCGGGACAGCTCGGCGCGACAGGCCCGGATACAGCGCGGGGTGCACTGCGAGTGTGCTGTGCCACCGAACCTTGACCGGTTTCATCAAGGTTGACCGACGGCGCTTGTGTCACCGGTGAGGGACCACCCAGGTCGAGCGCGCGCCGAGCGACCCCGAGGTGCGCGCAGTCCAGCCCTTGCTCAGCCTATCGAGATTCGATAGATTCCCATCGCATCTCGATGGAAGGATGGGTCGTGGGAAAGCTGACAGTGCGCGCGCTGCGCGCCGTGCTCGCGGTGGTGCTCACCGGCACCGTGTTCGTACAGGCTTTGATGGTGTGGACGTTGGTCAGCGGGAATGACCCGGAGGACGGCTCGTTGCCGCTGACCCCGCTGCGCATGATCACGATCCTTGGCATCGGGACGACCCAGGTCGCCCTGGTCTGTGTATGGCGACTGGTCACGATGGTGCGACGCGGAACCGTGTTCTCCCACGCCGCCTTCCGGTACGTGGACGTCATCATCGGCGCGATCGTTGCGGCTGCTCTCATGTGGTTCTCGGTCACGGCCCTGAACGCGCCCGGCCAGCGGGACGACCCGGGCGTCACCCTCATCATGGGCGGGATCGGCGTGGCCGTCCTGGGAGTCGCGCTCATCGTGCTCGTGCTGCGGATGCTGCTCGCCCAGGCCGTCGCCCGCGACGTCGAGGCGGCACAGATGCAGGCCGAGCTGGACGAGGTCATCTGATGCCGATCGCCGTCGACATCGACGTGATGCTGGCCAGGCGGAAGATGTCCGTGGGCGAGCTCGCGGAGCGCGTAGGGATCACGCCCGCCAACCTGGCGGTGCTCAAGAACGGCCGCGCCAAGGCGGTGCGCTTTGCGACGCTCGCTGCGCTCTGCGAAGTGCTCGAGTGCCAGCCGGGCGACCTGCTTCGCTGGGAGGCCGAGGACACCGCGGGCCACTGAACCGTGCCTGCCGACGCGTCCGCGAGCGACCTCCGGGACCGCTCGGCGCGCGTGACCTGGGTGATCCATCGTCTTGAGACGGGTCAGCCGTACCCGCCGTTGCTTTCCGGCGGGTGGCTTTGACGGATTGTCAGGTGATTTTGACCGCGGGTAGGTTCTGTCGTGTGATGTTGGCCGGTGGTGGTTGCCGGGTTCGTGTACGGCAGCGCGGTGTCGTGGGTGTTCGGCGGGGGGTGGGGTGGTGTGGTGACGGCTTTCGATGAGTACGAGCGGCGGGCGTGGGCGGGGCGTGCCGAGGCGTTCGGGGGGAGTTTCGCGCGGTTGTGTGCGTATCCGGTGCCGTGGTTGCTGGATGCGGCGGGGGTCGGGGAGGGGATTCGGCTTCTCGATGTCGGGACGGGGACGGGGACGGCGGCCGCGGCGGCCTGTGAGCGTGGTGCGCGGGTGACCGCGGTCGACGCCGAGCCGGGCATGGTGGAGCTGGCGGGGCGGGCCGTGCCCTGCGCGAAGGTCCTGACGGCGGTCCTGCCCAGGTTGCCTTTCGAGGACGGCGCGTTCGACGCCGTGGTCGGCAACTTCGTCCTCAACCATGTGGGACGCCCGGGGGATGCTCTTGCGGAGCTGCGCCGGGTGGTCCGTCCGGGCGGGAGGATCGCGTTGACGATCTGGGCGGACCCCGCGCCGGCCGGTCAGTCCCTGCTGGGCCGGGCGGTGGAGGCGGCGGGCGTGACCCGCCCGCCGCACCTGCCCCCGCTCGCCGCCGAACACGATTTCCCCCGCACCCCGGAGGGCCTGGGAGCGCTGCTGGCGGGCGCCGGACTGCGCGAGCCGTCCTGCCGGCTGCTGCGCTGGGACCACCGGGCGAGTACCGAGGAGTGGTGGAGCGGCCCGGCAGCGGGCGTGGCCTTCATCGGGCAGCTGCTGCTGAGCCAGCCGGAAGAGATACGCGCCGAGGTGAAGCGGCACTTCGAGGCCCTGTCGCGGGACCTGCTCGACGAGGATGGCCTGCTGCGCCTTCCCCACGCGGCCCTGCTCGTCAGCGCCGGCCGCTGATGCGGCTCGACCGCTGACCGGGCTCGACCGCTGACCGGGCTCGACCGTTCCACGCCCGCGTTCGCGTCCACGCCCCGGGGCGACCCGTCAAGGCCGCCTGCCAATCGGTCGGGATCGCGTGTCAGGGGACAGAAGGCCGCTGGGGGGCCCGTGTCTTGGCACCGTCCCAGCGCACCCCGGTACGCCCGTTTCGCCAGGGGGTCCCAGTGCCGGGTATGCCTGCTTCGCTGGATCTTGGCCGTTCGCCGCCGAGCCTTGACGGCCGGTGGCTTCCTGGACGACAACGTCCCCGCGCTGTGCCGCCTGTACTTCACCGCCACCCCGAAGATCGCCGGCGACCGCTGCTCGACCCGGTCGACTGCGGAATCGGCCGGTGCGCAGTGCTGTACCGGGACGGCTTACCAGTCGAGGTCGCCCACTGGGGCTGTGCCTCGGATGGGAGTCCTGTGCCGGGCCGGACCTCGGTGGGTCTGGTCGAACTCCGCGCAGAGGGGGCAAGGGCTGGCCTGCGGCGGGTGTTCTTGACCGTTTGCGGGGTGGGTCCGACCCCTGGCGGGTAGTGCTCGGTGTGTTCAGCGGTACGGCCCGGTGGTCGGCACGGCCGGGATCGCGCGCGGGGGTGCGGGCTTGCGGTCGGTGGTGGCGCGGCCCGGATCCGGGCGGCTACGGTGCGGTTCCCGCGGGGTTCGGCCGGCGGCCTTCGACTCGGGCGGCCGGGCGGCCTTCGTCGCGCCTGCCGGCTTGGGCGGCTTGTGCTGTGGGTCGTTCGGCACGGGTGTCGGGTTTCGCTGCGGCCGCCGGGCACATGGTGACCGGCGTGATCCGCTCGCTCCTTACCGCGGGTGGCGTTGTCGTTCGCACCACCTGGTACGAACCCGTCTGCCCGGCCTGGTCCGGATGGTGATCACCGATGCGGCGGGCGGCCCGGTCCGGGTGCGGGTGTGTGCGGTCTTCTTCACGGCGCCCGCCTGGCCCTGATCCGGCGCGCGCGGTCCGGCGGCCGGCCGAGTGTCCCGTACGGGGCCGCCAGGTGCCCGCGGACGGCACGGGCGTGCCGGACGGCCTGGGCGAGCTGCTCACCGTCCGGCGGGTTCGGCCCCTGCTGCCCGGCGGCGGCCGGGTCCGGGTCGATTCCCGTCGGCAGCGTCCGGGCCTCCTCGCGCAGCAGCGGGGCCTGCTCGGCCGGGCGGCGCTGTCGCAGGGCCACCTGGCGGCAGGCCTGCCCGCAGTACCATGGAACGACCGTGCCGGTCACAGCCGTCGACGAGTGGCTGTGACCGGCACGGTCGCATCGCTCCTTCAGTGGACGCAGAACTCGTTGCCGGCCGGGTCCTGCAGCACGGTCCAGGTGAGGCCCGGAAGACTGTGCTGACCGACGACGCTCGCACCCAGGGCGACCAGCCGCTCCACCTCCTCCGCCAGGCCCGTGCCCGGCGCGACGGCGAAGTCGACGTGCACACGGTTCTTGCCCTGCCGCTCCTCGGCCACACGCTGGAAGCCCAGGGCCAGCGGCTGCGCGCTGACGATGACGAAGTCGCCGTGGTCCTCGGCGATCTCGCCCCCCAGCGCAGTGGCCCACCACCGGGCCAGCTCCTGGGGCTGCGAACAATCCACGGTCATCATCACTGCTGCCAGACTCATGATCGCCACCCTAGCCGCGACCACCGACAACGATCGGCGCCAGCCGGTCACAGACCTGCAGGCCAACGACCGCCGAAAGCCGCCTTTGCCCTACCCGAGCGGCTGTGACCAGCGCTTTCGTCTCGGGTCACCGGATGGCTCAAGTGGCGTGGCGCGTCCGGCCCGTGGCGGAGCCCGGACGTGGAGCACGGGCGCGGACCGCACCCCGCTGCCCTGGTGACCGCGCGGTCGCTGCTCAGGTGCACGCACGAGCCTCCACGCGGGCAGCGGCTGCCGGCTGCGGCCGACCACACGGCCCCGCCGCCGCCCGGTGGGCGTGAACCTGGCCCTCGGCGTCGGGTGCGGGGGCGGGCGGTGCGGGAGGGGTGGGGGAGAAGCGGACCTCTCGGGGCTGCGCTCGTCGCCGAAGCGCCGGGTGAGGATGCCGTAGGGCTCGGGGCGGCGGCCCGTGATCCAGCGCCAGCCGGTGCGGTCGACCGGCAGCCGGACGTTGAACTCGTTTGCAAGGAAGGCGAATTCGCGGCTGGTGTGCTGGGCGGATTCAATCGGTCGGAGTGGAAGATCACGGGCCGGGTCGGGCGGCGGGTGCGGCAGGCGGCCTGGAGGGCGTCGGCGACCAGGTCGGTCCGCAGGTGGTCGGCGGTGGCCCGGCCGACGACGCGGCGGGAGGCGATGTCGATGGCGGTGGCCGGGTGGAGCCGGCCCTCGTCGGTGGGGATGTAGGCGGTGTCGCGCACCAGCGCGCATCGAGGTCCGCTCGGTCGGGTGTGAAGTCGCGCAGGACCAGGTCCGGCCGGGTGGCGGCCTGCGGGTCGGGGAGTGTGGTGCGGTGGCGCCGTCGTCGGTGCCGGCCGGCCGGGCCCGCCTGGCGCATCAGCCGGGTGATGCGGCGGCGCCCGCACCGGTCGCCGCCGCGTCCGAGGGCGGCATGGACGCGCGGGGCGCCCCCGTAGGTGCCGCGCGAGGCCGCGTGGACCTCGGTGATCTTGCCGGTCAGTTCCGCGTCGCGGACCGCGCGGGGGCCGGGGGCTGCGGTGGTGTGCCGGCTTGTCGGCTGTCCGGTTGGTTGGTGGCGGGTCTGTGGCCGGTCGTCGCGGCTGTGGGGCTGTCGTTCGGCCTGTCGGGTTGTTGTCGGGGGTGTGGTGTGGGGTGCGGGGCCGGTGTTGTGGTCCGGCTCCGCACCGTGGGTGGGCTACTCCTTGACGACGTTCTCGGCTTGGGGGCCCTTGGGGCCTTGGACCGTGTCGTAGCTGACCCGGTCGTTCTCGTACAGTTCCTTGAAGCCCTGGGTCTGGATCGCGGAGAAGTGGACGAACACGTCGGGGCCGCCGTCGTCCTGCTCGATGAAGCCGAAGCCCTTCTCCGCGTTGAACCATTTGACCTTGCCGGTTGCCATGGTGCTCTCCTGCGTGGTGGTCGGTGGGCCGTGCTGGTTGCGGGCGGCCTGTAGGGGGAACGATCCGGGGGCGCGCCCGTCACGCGCGGTCCTGCGCCTCGTCACGCGCCGCCGCGTGTCCGGGGGCGGGGTGCGTCCCGCCCCCGGGGCTGTCGGGTCCCCCTTTCGGCGGCGGCTGCCCGGCGGTAGGGCCGCCCGGCCACCGGGGGCGGGGTGTGTTCCGCCCGGGAGGCTGTCGGGTCACCCTTTCGGCGGCGGCTGCCCGGTGGTAGGGCCGCCCGGCCGCGTTTCGTTGGGGCGGTCCGGGGCTGGTTTCCCCGGGTGGCGGTGGGTGAGGAATGGGCGGATCGGGTGGGTCCCGGTGGCGGTTGCTGTCGTGACGGTGTGTCAGCCGTCCCGGTGTCCGGTCGCGAGTGGTTGTCGATTCGGCGGCGTGGCGGGCCGGTTGTGTGTTGGTGGTGTGGGTATGGCCGGGGGCGTGGTGCGGTGCGTGGTGCGTGTTGTTCTGGAGGGGGTGGTCGCGGGGCGGGTTCTGTTGCGGGTCTGGCCTGTGGCTCGGTGTCGCTGTCGTGTTCGTGTCGGTGGTTCGATTTGGTTCGGTCTCGTGTGCGGGGTGCTTGGTCGCTTACCAGGGGATGGTGCCTTGGTCGTTGAAGAAGGCGCCGGACGGGCCGTCGTTCGGGAGGGTGGCGAGGCGGATGGCGGTGGCTGCGCCTTGTTCGGGGGTGCGGTTTCCGAAGAAGCCGGTGAAGTCGGTTGCGCACAGGCCGGGGCAGGCGGCGTTGATCAGGATGTCGGTGTCGGCGAACTTGCGGGCGTATTGCACGGTCACGGCGTTGAGGAGTGCCTTCGACGGCGCGTAGGCCGCCATGATCGCTCCGAGTTCGGTGTTCGGGTCGGCCTGGAGGGTGGTGGAGCCGACGCTGCTGGAGATGTTGACGATGCGAGGGGAGGACGAGCGGCGCAGTAGCGGGAGCATGGCGTTCGTCACCCGGATGACGCCGAGGACGTTGGTCTCCATGACAGTGCGGAGCAGGTCGAGGTCGAGGGCCGTGGGGTCCTGTACCCAACCCGGGCCCATCTCTCCGGAAATGCCCGCGTTGTTGACCAGTACGTCGAGGCGTCCGGCCTCACGCTCGATCAGCTTCGCGGCCTCGGTGACGCTCTGGTCGTCGGTCACCTCCAGCGGCACGCCGAAGGCCTCGGTGCCGGTGGCGCGCAGCTTCTCGACGGCGCTTTCGAGCCGGGCCGCGTTCCGGGCTGCGACGGCCACGCGGTATCCGAGGGCTCCGAGGCCGGAGGCGATTGCGTAGCCGATTCCCTTGTTCGCGCCGGTGACCAGCGCGGTCTTCGTTTCGCTCATGCCGTCCATGCTCGCTCCCGGGTGGGTGCGCCGGCCAACACCGGTCGGGTTCGCTGTGATACCCGGTGGGTATCGCAGGGGTAGGCTGTCGTGGTGGACGTCTTGGAGACCCGTGAGCTGAGGTATTTCGTGGCCGTCGCCGAGGAGTTGCACTTCGGCCGGGCCGCGGAACGCCTGGGCATGGCCCAGCCGCCGCTGTCGCGGGCGGTCCAGCAGCTCGAACGGCGTCTGGGTGTGCGCCTTCTGGAACGCAACCGCCGCGGTGTTGCGCTGACCGATGCGGGAGCGGTGCTGCTGCACGAGGGCCGGGCGACGCTGGATGCGGCCGCCGCCGCCGCGCGCCGCACCCGCCGCGCCGGCGGAGCGGACGGCCTGGGCGGGGGGCGTACCCGTCTGGTGCTGGCGGTGAAGACCGCCGCGGTTCACGAACTGCTGCAAAGGCTCCTCGACGCCTACGCGGCCGTGCCCGGCGCCGTTGAGGTCGAGGTCCTGCAGTGCGGCATGTGCGACCAGGAGGCGCGGCTGCGCGACGGCAGTGCCGACGTCGCGCTGATGCACGTGCCGTTCAACTCCCTCGCCGGGTTCGACAGCGAGGAGCTCATGACGGAGAAGCAGTTCGCCGTCCTGCCGGCCGGCCACCCCCTGGCCGCGCGCAAGGCCTTGTCCCTGGCCGACATCGGCAACGTCCCCGGCCTCCCACCGGCGCGTTGGCCCCGTCACGGCGTCTACGCGGCCGGTCCCGGTCCCGAGATCCGCGATCAGACGCAGTTGGCGCAACTGGTCGCCCTGGGCCGCACGGTCGCCGTCGTGCCGGATTCCGCGCGTGCCTGGCTGTGGTCCGAGCACGCCGCCGTCCCCGTGACCGACGCGCCCCCTGTCGTCACCCATATCGCCTGGCCCGCGCACAGCCGCTCACCGGCCCTGGCCGGCCTGGTCAGGACCGCCGTACAGCTCGCATCCTCCCGGTAGCCGCCGGTGGGGGCGGACGGTTCCTGACGCCCGGCGCGGAGCCTGGCCAGGGCGCACCGGCCTCCTCGCGTTCGACGGGCATGCCTTGATCGAAGCGGGCCCCGGCCCGAGCGGGGGCGGCCGGGTGGGGTGTGTTGACGGCGCGCCGGCGGTTCCGGGCGGACTCGGTGGGCTTGAACGGCGCGCGGTCACAGTGGAGCGTCAGGAGATCGACGGTCAGCGTCGAATCACGATCTTCGAGGATGCCGTGGCCCGTTCGGTGGACCACGGGATCGGTCAGCTTGAGGGCGTCCTGTAGACCGCCCGGATGCGGCCGGGAACTGACCCGTCTCATCGAACTTTGACGGTGTCTCAACGACGTTTGACCGGTGCCGCCATCATGCAGCTTGGCCTTGGCCCGCTAGAGGATCCGGCGCCACCAGGACCGTGCGACAGGGGACGCAAGGGCTTCGGTGGTGGCGGGGCCGACGCAGCCCTCGATCGGGACGTCCCACTCGATCACAGCGCCGGGGAACCAGGTGACCGGCTTGGTGTCACCACGTGCGTTGGCCCAGGCGGCGGCCCGTACGGCAGCCTCCCGGCCAGGCAACAGGCCGCGTTCGTCGGTCCCCACGCCGAGCTCCAGCAGGCCGCGTTCGTCGGTCCCCACGCCGAGCTCCAGCAGGCCTTCCTCGTACAGGTCGTTACAGAGCCAGCTGTGGAGCAGGCCGTGGCGTAGCCGAGTACCTCCCAGCCGAGCTCGCGCGCGTCCTCGGCCACCTCCCGGCCGGGCCTGCCCGTCCGGCTGTCGAGGTGCGCGAGCAGCACCGGTTCCTCCGTCCCGGCCGTGAGAATGTCGGCGACGAAGCCACTGACATGGTCGGAGGGCACCATCAGGGCGTACAGGCGGGCCCCAACAGGCACCTGGAGAGACAAGCAGGCCGTCAGCGCTTCCGGCGCGGTACCGAACCGGCAACCGTCCTCCGGAAGCCGGTCGATCAGGCAGTCGGATGCCGTGGTCAGCCGCTCCGTACGGGGCACACCCGAGCCCTTGATCGGCTCGGGTACCGCGAGGAAGTAGCCGGCGAGCAGCATCTCGCTGGGCACGTCGACGCCGGAAGGAAGACCCTCGATCATGCCGGCACCGTACCTGACCTGCGATGTCAAAGTTCGATGAGACGGGTCAAGAACCGCACAGCGTGAGCTGCGGTGCCCGGAGGCTGTTGCGGGGGGTTGTCGCGGCCCCCTGTCGCGTCGGGTGCTGTCGTGGTCTGTGACCTGCGCGGATACCCGCGATCTCCCGTTTGTGGTCGGGGTGCGACAGTTCGGCGTGACAGGCCCCGGACGGAGGGGGTTGCCCCGGGGCGGAGGACCGCGGAGGTCGGCACGGGGGGCAAGAGTAGAATGAGGCCCACGGCCGAAGGGGGCGCGATCATGGGGGGCGACGTGACGGAGTCCGCGGGTTTCGGGTGCGCGGCATGCTGCGCCGAGGACGCCGTGGTGGCGCGGGCGCACCACCGGAGCCACACCGGGGTCCGGGTCGAGAGGGTGATTCAGGACGACTCGCACTTCATCGTCTCCGTCCAGCGCTGCGGCCTCTGTTCGCAGGCCTTTGTGAGCGTCTTCACCGAGTACGTCGACTGGGTCGCCTCACGGGATGCGCAGTACCGGACCGTGCTGCCGATCACGGACGCCGAGGCGGACGACCTGATGGCGGGGCGGTTGGGCCCGCACCGGGTCGGGGCCCTGGGACACGGCCGCCGCCATCTGCAGAGCGACTGGCCGAGCGAGGCCGACGAGCCGTCCGTGTACTGGGACAGCGGCGTCTTCGAGGTGCGTGAGGGGTACTGACCCGGACAGCCCCTTGCAGGCCTTGTCGGTCGGTGCGATGTTGTTTCGCCGCCGGGCGCTGGGGGCGATCCGGACAGCGGGTGGGGTGGCGGGTTCGGTGGCTTGCCGACCTGGCCGGTGTCCGGCGGCCGCTACTCCCGGCGCCTGCCGGTTCAGTTGTTCCAATAGGTCGGCAGCGAGGCCAGGAACAGGCCGCCGCCGCCGAGGAGCACCACCTGGGTGATCGCGCAGACCCAGGCCCGCAGGACGGTCGCGAGCAGCGCGGAGGCCGCACAGGACCAGGCGAGGAAGGAGACGGCCTAGCCCTGGTAGGAGGCTCCGTCCGGATTCGCCATGCCGGGGTAGCCCATCCAGTCGGCCGTCCAGACGCCGTCCGCCCCGAAGAACAGGTAGTAGCAGATGATCAGCAGGTCGCTGCATGCCAGGAAGAAGGTGGCGACAAGGTCGGCGGTGCGGTGGTCCTTGGTCCTCTTTAACGTCAACATGCCGCTACAGAAAGCCCGGCGCAGCGCCTCGATTGCCGCTACCGCCGGCGGGGCCGGTTCGGCCGGCCCTGGCCCGCCGGTGCGCGGTGGCTGACACCCTGGCACGCACCCTGCTGCGCGGAAGCCTGGGTGCCGAGCACCACGGCTCGGCCTGGGAGTTCCGGGTGCGCCACGCCCGAGCTCTACCCGGTGAAGGACCGCACCCCGTGACCGGCCGCATCGCCGCTGTCGCGGGGGCTGTCATCCTCCTGTCGCGTTGAGTGCTGTCGCGTGTCGTGTTGTGACGGTGGTCACCTTCGCGGGTGCGGGTGTAACGCGTCGTGTCCGCCATCGCGTGCCTGGGACGATGACACGTTCGAGAAGAGGGGACCGCCCGGTGGGGGATGTACCCGCGGACTTCCTGGTTCGCCCATGCCCGTAGCGACCAGCTGTACCGCACGCCTGCCCGCTGACCGGCGACCGCCACCTCGCCGAGGACCTCGTCCAGGAGACCCTGGCCAAGACGTTCAGCTCCTGGCGGACCGCTCCCAGGCGCCCGTCGCCTACGCCCACACCGTCCTGGTGCGCACCTTCGTCTCCGTACGCCGCCGGCGCGATCGCCTTCACCGCCGCCCCGACCCCGACCCCGCTCGCCCCGGCCGGCTCCCCGGCCGCGAGCGCGCCGCCGGCCCCCACCCCCTCCGCGCAGCCGCCGGCCGGCGGCCCGAGGTCGGGTACCGTCGCCGAGCAGCTCGCGTTCTTCCTGCCGCCCGGCACGACCGGCTCCCCCTACAACCTCGGCACGTTCGTCGACGGGCGCATCACCTCCGCGAACCCCTCCGGCCACCTGGCCGAGGGCGGCGTCGTGTACGACGACGGCCGGGGCAAGGTGCTGGTCTCGGTGGGCGTCACCGACGACGTGCGCCAGGAGGAGTGGGCCTGCTACCCCCAGTCGCGGACCTGCCCCGAACTGCTCGACGACGGGACGGCCGCCAAGGTCCAGCGGATCGACGCCGTCAACACGACGAGCTCCCTGCGAGTGGTCGTGCGCCGCAACGACGGCCGCGAGGTGTGGGTGAAGGTGGCCAACACCGACCGGCTCCACTCGCCCACCGCCCTTCCCCCCACCCGGGCGGACCTCGCGTTCACCGTCGACCAGCTGCGCGCCATCGCCCTCAGCCCCCACTGGAGGCGCTGACCCGCCGCCCCGGGCCCGCCTGCCGCCCCGGGCGCCGTGTCGGCCGCTGTGGCGGGCCCGCCGGCTGCGCCGGCGGCGACCTGTACTACCCCCGCGCCGGTCCTGCCCGACGGCTACGGTCTGCGCTTCACCGCCGTCACCGACGGGCTGCAGGGCAACAACTGCGGCCCCGGACGCTGCCGGTCACCGGGTTCGCGGCCGAGGTTGTACGCCGGCTTGGGGTAGAGCTGCCCGTCGCCACCGGGCACCATCTCGCGCCCCGGGGCCGCCTCGATCGCGGCGGCGGCCCGCTCCAGCACCGCGCGGTGGCCGTACTCCTCCTACCGCCCGGCAAGAGAACGCACCCACCCCGCAGCCCGCCGACCCGCCTCCGCCGTCTCGGCCAGCACCTCGTTCACCGCCTGCCGCAGCCCGCGCTGCGCCTGGTCTTCCTCGGTTTCGGGCTCGGGCAGGGGCGGTGCGGTCACATTCGTCACGCCCGGTGAACTCACCGGCCCCCGCACGGGTCACGCCGTGAGTTCCGCGTCGGCCTTCGGCGCCGAGTGGGTGCCGGACGGGGGTGGCAGTCCGTGCTGGTCCGGGTTCCTCGAGGCGGGGCGTGTCGGTGGGGACGGCGGCCGGGAGTACGGCGACGGCCGGGCGCGGGTCCACCGCTCACGGGAGGGACTCGGCCGGGGCGGTGTGCGTGGCGGTCGGCTGTTCCCGCCATGCGTGGACGCTCAGGGAAGTGGCACCCAGAGCGAAGAAGCCCGACGCGGAGTAGAGCATCAGGACAAGGGCGGTGAGCCAGAAGAAGCCGGTGTCGCCCCAATAGGCGTCGGCGCCGACGAGCGAGGCCAGTGAACTGACGACGGTCGCGATCGCAGCGATGACGGCCATCAGGACCGCACAGACCGCGGCCGGTATCCCGGGCAGGACACCGAGCAGCACGTTCAACTCGTCGTTCCTCGTGATGGAGAGGATGTAGACGCCGGCCAGGAGCAGCGCGCATGCGGTGGTGTAGGAGCTGTTGGCGCCGTTCCAGCGCAGGAGGTCCGGCACGTCGCCGACAGGCGGGCCACCGAAGATGGACCGCAGGTTGGCGGCGAGGACGCTGACGAAGAAGTACGTCGCTGCCAGCCACAGGGCCTGAAGAAGGACGACCGACACCGTCGTGAGCGACGCGAAGACCTTCTGGTGTACCGGGATGCGACCCAGGTGCCGGACGCTGAAACGGACGGCGGCCGTGATCGTGCGCCCGCCTCGACGTGCGGCCCGGTAGCCGTCACGGCAGCTCAGGTACCACATCCTGGCCGTGATCGCCGTGGCGATGACTACGGCGATCATGCTGCCTGCCCCCAGCCAGGAGCCGGTGAGGCCGCGGATGATGTCCCAGACCTGCAGTGGGTCCGGCAGCAGACTTGCGTTCTCGGCGAGGTTCGCCACCGCTTGTTCTCTCCCATCTCAGGGCTCCGGACCCGCGGGGGCCGGGAGCGACGACAGTGCGGGGGTGGGCCGGGGCCCCGCTGTCGGCGGGGCCCCGGGAGGTCGCAATGAGGCGGCCGGCTCAGCGGCCGCGGCCGTCGCACGCCTTGCAGTCGCCGCTCCCGCGGCAGCTGTCGCACTTCCACACACCGCGGAAGCCGGAGCCCCCGCACGTCGTGCACTTCCCCTTGCCGCTGCAGCGCTTACACATGGTCAGTCCTCGTCTCGTTGGTGAATCGGGTGGTGGCCGGGTCGTTCCCGAACGCCCGGTTCGGTGCTGTCACAGGTTGACGGTGCCGCTCCAGCCGGCCTTCGGCAGGAGGTTGTTGTAGTAGTGGTTCGGGAAACAGGGAGATGCCCGCGGGCTTCGGGTCGGGCAGGCGGGCCGAGCGGAAGGCCCACCCGATGTGGCCGACCGGGCGGGCGGGGAGGCGGCCGTCGAGGTCGACGGAGTTGGGTGCCAGGATCAGGCACACCTTTCCGCCGCCGGCGGCTTCGGCGCTGCCGGCGGCGATCACCGGTGCGACTGCGCCGGAGAGCGCCACGGCGAGGACGGTCAGGACTGTGCGACGCGTTCGGAACGTCGATCGGGACATGCGAGGATCTCCTTCTGCGAGAAGGGAATTGATGGTGGACCAGTGCGTGCTGCCCGCTGCGATCAACCCTGATCCCAGGCAGGGGACTTCTCCAGACCCTGCGGTGGACGGTCGGTTGCAGTGCCAGTTGCACCATCTGCGACCTGCTGTTTCACCACCGGACTGCAACAGGTCGCGCGGAAGGGGGAACGTCGTATGGAGGACCGCACGGCGGGGGAGACGGAGTTCATCGACTCGGCCCATGCACTGGTCCAGGCTCTCGACGCCTGGGCGTCCTGCCTTGGAGGGGTGCTCCAGGACCGCCTGCCCTCTCGCCAGGCCGTTCTTGCCCGGCTCAGGGACGTGAAGCCGAGAATCGACGGCTCTCTCCTGACCCAGTGGCTGAAAGGGCGCAATATGCTGCTGGAGAAGGGAGCGCGTGGCGGGCGGGTGCCGGAGGTCCAGGACGCCCACCACCTCGCGTCGGTCTTCCTGCTCGAGGAGGAGGAGACCGACTGGTTCCCGAGGGTACGAGATGTCCTGAGTCCTCACACGACAGCGCCGCCCCTGACCGATCGTTCCCCGCCACACCCCCGCTGACCTGCGGCGGGGAGTTCGGGCACCCCCGCTGACCTGCGGTGGTGAGTTTCGCCGTCCAGTCGCTGGGTTCTGCGTCCGGGATCGGTGAGTTTGCCCGGCCCGGGCGGCCACCGGCCAGCGAGCCCCGGAGATCTGCACAGGCCAGGGGCCGATGAGAACGGGACCGGTGCCGTTCTCACCGGCCCGGGGCTGCTTCGTCCGGGTGGACGGGCGGTTGGCCGGGTGGGCGGGTGGGCAGAGCCTTCGCGATCCTGCTGAACCCGCTCGGGGGTGGTGGGTGGTTCGTGCCTCCGGCGGGGTGTCGTTTCGGTGGAGCGTGTCAGGGTTCGGGTGTCGGGCGGCGGGTTCAACGGCGGGTTCAGGTGTCCTGCGCCTGGGGCGGGGCGGGTGGATGGGGGAGGACGAGGGTGGCGAGGGCGCCGCCGTCCGGGGCGTTCGTGAAGGTCAGAACGGCGCCGAGCACCGCGGCGTGGCCGGCGGCGATGGTGAGGCCCAGGCCGTGGCCGCGGCCGCGTTCGGCGGCGCCGGTGCGGAAGCGCTGCGGCCCGTCGGCGAGGAGGTCGTCCGGGAAGCCGGGGCCGTGGTCGCGCACCGTGATCCGGGCGCCGGTGACGGTGACCTCGACGGGCGGCGCGCCGTGCCGGTGGGCGTTGGCCACGAGATTGGTGACGATGCGCTCCACCCGGCGCGGGTCGGTCGGGACGACGGCGGGGGCCTCCAGTCGAAGCCGGGTGTCGCCGTCGGCCTGTCCGGCCGCGTGGGCGAGGAGTTCGCCGAGGGGAACCTCGTCGACCCGTGCCCGCTCGGCACCGGCGTCCAGGCGTGAGACCTCCAGCAGGTCCTCGACCAGGACCCGCAGCGCGCGCACCTGCGTGCGGACCAGGCCCGCTGCCTCGTCGTCCTCCGGGAGCAGGCCAGCCGCCGTGACCAGGCCCATCAAGGGAGTGCGCAACTCGTGGGCGACGTCGGCGGTGAAGCGTTTCTCCGCGGCCAGCCGCGCCTGCAGTGCGGCCGCCATCGCGTCCACCGCCGCCGACATCTCGGTGATCTCGTCGCGGGCCCGGCCCCGCCTGCCGATCCGGGCGTCGAGGTCCCCGTCCGCGATCCGCCGGGCGGTACGGGAACCGTGGCGCAGCCGCCGGTTCATCCGCTCCGCGACGAGAGCAGCCGCGGGCACGACGACCACGAGCGCGGCGAGCGCGGCCTTGACGATGCTGCGGTCCAGGAGTTGGAGACGGCGCACCTCGGCGCTCCTGTCGGTCCGCACGACGATCACCTGGTCGTCGCCGACCGGGGCCGCTGCCCAGAGCCAGTACCAGTTCGGCTCCTTGACGTCGTACCAGAGCGCATACGACCCGGACCCGGGTGCCTCCAGGCCGGCGACGGCCTGCGCCAGCGGTGCCGGCAGATCGGCCACGGTCCGCAGGTCCGCGAAGGCCGGGCGGCGGCCTGTGAGGGAGAACTCCTTCTGCGCGGCGGCCACCTGCGCGGCCGCCAGGTCGCGGCCGGCCCGCTCACCGCTCTGGGCGGTCGCCCGGTGGACGAGCACCCCGATCACGGCGGCGACCGCGCAGCAGGCCAGTGCGACCAGGGCCGCGACCTTCCATCGCAGGGAACGCGGGTCGAACAGCCGCGTGGCCATCCGCTCAGCTCCGTACGAGTTTGTAGCCGAAGCCCCGGACGGTCTCGATCCGGTCCGCTCCGATCTTCTTGCGCAGCCGCACCACGCACAGGTCGACGACCCGGGTGTCGCCCTCCCAGCCGTAGTCCCAGACGTCGCGCAGCAGACGACGGCGGTCCAGGACCGCGCCGGGGTTCTCGGCGAAGGCCAGCAGCAGGCGCAGTTCGGTGGGTGTCAGTGGGACGGGTCGCCCGTCCAGGCGCACCTCCAGGCCGCGCAGGTCGACGCTCAGGGTGCCGAAGACGAGGAGGTCGGGTGAGGAGGGGGCCGTCGGGGGTTCCGGGGGCGGCGCCGTTCCAGCGGGGGCGGCCGGCGCGTCCGCGGCCCGTTCGTCGTGGGTGGGCTGCGGGGCGGGGCCCCGGTGGAAGGTGGCGCGGCGCAGCAGGGAGCGGATGCGGGCGACGAGGACGGGGATGTCCACGGGCTTGACCACGTAGTCGTCCGCGCCGGCCTCCAGTCCGGCCACGACGTCGAGGGCGTCGCCGCGGGCGGACATCATCAGGATCGGGGTCAGGCTCTCCTCGCGGATCCGTCGGCACAGGCTGATGCCGTCGAGGCCCGGGAGCATCACGTCCAGGATCAGCACGTCGTGCGCCCCCGCCCGGAACGCGTCCAGGCCGTCGAGTCCGTCGCCGGTGACGTCGACCTGGTAGCCGTAGCGTTCCAGGGCCAGCTGCACCGAGCGGCGGATGACCGCGTCGTCCTCGACGAGCAGTACGCCGACCGGGTCGGGCACGCGAATGGCGGACAAGAGTTCTCCGATGTGTTCGCCCGGGCAGCCACACCCGTCCGGGTCCGCGGGTGATCGATCGTAACCGTACGGGCGACGGGGCGGCACCGGGGCCGAGGACCGGCCTTCGGGCCCGGGGTCGGGGTCCGGGCCCGGGGTCAGGGTCCGGGGTCGGGGCCCTGGATGCGGCCGGAACGTTGGCGGGCGGGGCAGGGGTCGCATGCGGCCGGCAGGCAGGCGGGTGAGGCCCGCGGTCGTACGGGCCCTCGGACGGCCGCGCGGACCGGTCACAGCCGCAGGGACGCCGCGACCGGCAGGTGGTCGCTGCCGGTGGCGGGCAGGGTCCACGCCGCGCGCGGCGTGACGCCGGACACCAGGATCTGGTCGATCCGGACCACCGGGAACGATGCGGGCCAGGTGAAGCCGAAGCCGTCGCCGGCCTCCTGCTGCGCCGAGCGCAGCGACCCCGTGAGCCCGCGCAGCGCACGGTCGTCGACCGAACCGTTGAAGTCCCCCAGGACCACGATCCGCCCAAGCCGTTCCGCCCGGAGGGCCTCGGCCAGTCGGGCCGCCGCCTCGTTGCGGCGGGCCGTGGCGAACCCGGTGGCCGGGTGCACCCGGACGGAGGCGAGGTGCGCCGTGTAGAGCGCGACCGGTCCCTTCGGCGTCCGTACGGTGGCGCGCAGCGCCCTGGTCCAGGGCATGATCTCCACCGGCTCGACCTCCTCGACGGGGTACTTGCTCCACACTCCGACACCTCCCCGTACCTGGGAGTAGGGGTAGGCGGCCGCGAGTTCGTTCCGGAAGGTCTCCTGTGCCCGGCTCGCGAGCTCCTGCACCGCCAGGACGTCGGCGCCCGAGGCCGCCAGCGCGCGGGCGGTGCGGCCCGGGTCGGGGTTGTCCTCGTTCACGTTGTGGCTCACCACCGTGAGGTCCCCGCCGTCGGACCTCTTGTCGACGAGAGCGGGCCCGAACAGGACGGTCCACACCAGGGCGGGGACCAGCACGGCGACCGTCGCCAGGGCCGAGCGGCGCACCGCCGCGCAGCACAGCAGCAGGAGGGCGCCCAGCCCCGACCACGGCAGCATCGTCTGGCAGAGGCTGCCGAGGTTGCCGACGGCGTTCGGCAGGTGGGAGCTCAGGGCCATGGGAGCGGCCGCGAGCAGCGCGGCCACGGCGATCAGCCACCCGCGCGGCCCGTACCGTCCTCGCCGCCCCGGGCTGCGGCGGGCCGGACGGCGCGGGAGGGGGCCAGGGGAAGGGCGCAGGGAGCGGCGGGGACGGCAGCGGGAGGACGCGCCGGAGCCGGACGTCCCTGCGCCGGGGCGCCCCGTCGCGGCGGCCGGCGGGGCCGTGTCCGTGTCCATGTCCGTGTTCGTGTTCACGCCCACTCCCGGCGGCCGCCATCGAGGGCGGGCAGGACCTGCGGCAACCTCTGCCGCAACGCGTCGACGAGCCGCCCGCTGTTCTCCAACACCGCCCGCATGCCCTCGGCGGGCGTCGTACCGGCGCGCTGGCCCAGCACCACGCCGAGGACGAGGCGACGTCCCGTTCCGGCCCCGCTCTCCGGCACCTCCAGGGCCCACATCAGGTTGCCGCCCGCCGGGGTACTCGAACCGGTCTTCAGCCCCACCACCCCGGGACGGTCGAGCAGCGCGTTGGTGTTGTGCAACGGCGCCGCGCGGCCCGGCAGCGCGGTGCTGCGCAGGGCCACGGTGGCGCGCAGCGCCGGGTCCTTCATCGCCTCGCGGGCCAGCACCAGCTGGTCGGCGGCCGTGGAAACGGTCGTGGCCTCGATCCCGCTGGCCCCCGTGTAGGTCGTCGCGGTCATCCCCAGCCGGGCCGCCTCCGCGTTCATCCGCTTGACGAACGCCTCCTCGCTGCCTGCGTCCCAACGGGCCAGCAGCCGGGCCACGTTGTTCGCGGACGGGAGCAGCATCACCTCCAGCAGCTTGCGCTGGGTGAGCCGCTGGCCCGCAGCCACAGGAGCTGTCGACTCGCTCGTCGACGCCGACTCGGCCGCCGCCTGTGCGTCCACCGTGATCGTCGGGCCGTCCTCGCCTTCCCGCAGAGGGTGGTCCCGCAGAACGACGTACGCCGTCATCACCTTGGTGACACTCGCGATCGGCACCGGCTGCTGCGGCCCGTTCACCCCCAGGACGCCGACCTTGGTCACGGCGATCGCCGACTGCCCCTCCTGCGGCCACGGCAGATCGAGATCGACGACGGGCGCCGGCGCCGGCAGCGTCGGCGGCCCCTCCACCCGCACGCCTCCTTTCCCGGTGCCGCCGGCCGTAGGCCCGTCCGGCAGGGCCGCCGCCATGCCACCGCCGACGCCCGCGACCAGCACCGCGGCCAGCAGCTGTAGCACCCTGCGGCGGGGCGCCGGGCGACGGCCCGGCACAGTGCGGGGGTCGTGGTCTTCACGTTTCGTCACGGCGGACACGGCAACTGCCTCCCGAAGCAGAGGAACACGGAGCCCCGGTGGTACGGACGGCCACCCGGGGTGTGCCCACAGACTCCTGGACGGCTGCTTCGAGCCGGTCGTCACCGGACTTCCTCAAGCACGCGATCGTGTATCAACCACGTACCGGTGACGCGCAACGCAGGGGCACGAGCGTCCTCCCCACGAGCGCAGGGGCGGCCGGTCGACGTGGGGGTGGCTGGTCACGCCTGCGCGGCCGCCTCGCCCTCCGAACCGGCCCGCGCCCGCAGGCGTTGACGGGCTGCCAACGGCGGCCTCCCAGCGCCCGCGTCGCGGGTACCGCGGCGGACGGTGGACACGGGCCCGGCCGTCGTGCCGGCGGCCTGAAGCGTGGAGGGGGCAGGACCGTCTGCTGACAGCACCCCGCGGTTTCGTCCACAGGTGAGCGTCGCTGACCTCCCGCCGCATGTCCGCGTCGAGGACACCGTCGCGACGGCGGGTCCCGTGGCAGGCCTGTGGCCGGTCGGTGAACCGGGGACCGAGGGGTCGACGTGACGCGGGCGGGCAGCTGCTGCGCCTGGTCGCAGGGGTCCCCGTACCGTCCGCCGGAGCGTGAGGGGTGGTTCGGCTGAAGGTGGACGCCCGGGCTGCCGATCCTGCTACCGCCCGAGTGCCGGGGATCCGGCTCGCCGTGTGGGGGTAGGACGCGGCCGGGAGCCGTGGCGCCCGGTGCGGCCCCCGGGCTTCGCCGGGTCGACCCGTGGGTGGGTGGTCAGCCGCGGTCGGCGAGGGGCCAGTTCTGCGCAGCGCACCCGGGCGGGGGAGAGGCCGTGGGGCAGCTTGGTGACGGCTTCGAACACGCTCATGCCACCGTCCCTGGCATCCGTTTCCGCATTGTCCTCGGTGGCCTGCGGGTGAGCGGTGAACAGGGCGGCGTCGAGGAGGGCCGCTTCCGCCTCCTCGATCCCTGATTCTTCGAGGACCGTCATCAGGGTCCTCTCGAACGCGTGGCGCTGGGCGGCCGTTTCGGCGACGCGCGGGTCGTCGACGGCGACGGTGTCGTCGAGTGCTTCTTCGACGGCGTCCACCCGGTCGGAGTCGGACCGGAGTTCGGGATGGGTGGCCAGCGCGATGAATCGGGATGCCTGCACGGCCGCGCCGAGGGGGCCGAAGATCCGTTCGGTGACGAGCAGCGTGTCCAGGTCCTCGCCACGCTCTCCTTCGCGGAGGCCAAGGCCAACGCCGCCCTGCTGGGGCCGCCCGGGGTCGGCAAGACCCATATCGCCGTCGCCCTGGCGGTCGCTTCCTGCCGGGCCGGCAGCGGAGCCCTCACCTACCAGCTGCGCGACCCGCAGAACACCTCCACCCTGCAGATCGACGCCGCGACCAAGGCCGTCACCCGGCGCGCCTTCGACCCGTACGGCGCCCCGCGCGGACCCAGCCCCGCCGCCTGGTCCGACAACCGCGGCTACCTCGGCAAGCCCCTTGACGCAGCCAGCGGCCTCAACCTGCTCGGCGCCCGCAACTACGACGCCTCACTCGGCCGCTTCCTCAGCGTCGACCCGGTCCTGATAGCCGGTGACCCCGACCAGATGGGGGGCTACACCTACGCCAACAACGACCCCATCAACCAGATGGACCCGGACGGCCTGTGGCCGGTGCCGATTCCGCTGCCGAAGCTGCCGAGCTGGAATTCGGTGCGCTCCTCCGTGGGCAAGGCGGTCGCCGGATTCGTGGACGAGAAGATCGGCTGGATCCACGAGAACAACTTCTATGCGGCGGGCAACAACACCCTCGCGGGCGTCAACGGGGCGATCGGCAAGCAGACCGGGGTGCAGGTGTTCCCGGGAATCACTCCGATGCAGGCCAGCCCGACCCCGATGGCGGACTTCTTCGGTATCCCGACGAACGACCCTGCCTACACCGTCGGCCGCGTCACGGCAGTCGTCGCATCGGTCTTCACCGGCGGCGTCGGCATAGTCCAGGTAGCCGCCAAGGGCATCAAGGCCGCCACCGCAGGCGTCAAGAACGCCGGCGGCATCAAAAACGCCCTCACCAAGCTGTTGCCCACCAAGGGCTCACCCAAGCCCGGCGGCGGGGGCCGGCCGACGTCCGGACCCCAGGCTCCCAAGACCAGCCCGGCAGATCCCAAGGCCCCGGCCACGCCCACGGCCAGGCCGACATCACCCGCGGAGCCCGTCGGCGGGTCCTGCAGCTTCACACCCGACGCCCCGGTCCTGATGGCCGACGGCTCGACCAAGGCGATATCGTCCATCAAGTCCGGCGACCAGGTCCAGGCCGCCGACCAGTGGACCGGGACCGACAAGGGCGGACGCAAGGTCACCGCCACCTGGGCGCACAACGACAACAACCTCGTCGACCTCCGCCTCAAGGCGGGCGGTGTCACCAGCACCGTCAAGACGACCGCCAACCACCCGTTCTGGGACAAGACCGCCCACAAGTGGGTCCCCGCCGGCGAGCTGGTACCAGGTCACTCCCTCACCACCGACAAGGGCGAGTCCGTCACCGTCACGGCCGTGCGCGCGGTCCGCGGCGAAGCCCGGATGTACAACCTGACGGTCGCGGAACTCCACACGTACTATGTGCTGGCAGGCGGCGTCCCGATCTTGGTCCACAATTCCTGTGGGCCAGACAATACGGTGACTGTGTATCGGGCTCAGACCAGTCATCCGGATAGTCAGCGGCTGGCTGTGGATGATTCAGGGAATGTCTCGATCTCTGGCGATGGCTACCTGTATCTGAATATGTCTGGCGACATTCGCCATTCGCTCGGATTCAGGGGAGGCAGGTCCGATATCGTCGCCTTCGATATTCCTTCTGATTATGCGAACAGGATCACCTCCTCTGTTGCCCCGCAGCGCAAGCCACGTGGCTGGCCCGGATCTCCGCGCGACTGGAACAGGTATGTATCGTCGAGCGTGCAGAAATCGGACGAGCCCGGCTTGTATGGAATACCGGGCAGTATGCTCGATGAGCTTGAGGGTATGATCATCCCTGGGTCTGGTCGAATTATTGCTGGAGGTGGGTCGTGATGTCAGAGTCGGTCAGTGGCGAGTTGCGTCGAATCCGTGATGGGGCATCCGACCAGATGCCCCCCCAGGTCCTCGCTGCGATTGAGGTAACGGTTGACCAGGGTGTCAGTCCGTCCGAGTACCTGGCTCGGGTAAAGGCGGTACTTGCTGCCGCCGTGTCCATGGCGGAAACAAGCGACTTCGATAGCGAGGAACTCCCTGAGGATTCGATCCCTGGGTGGTTCGCTGATGTTTCGCGCGAAGATGCGAACTTTGGAGAGCTTGCTGGACAGATTGCTATTCGCGCCGCCCGTAGGTATCAGGAGTCTCATGATGAAGACCCATGGGAGCTGCAAGAATGGCTGTTCTCGTTCGATCCTGAGCGGCGCCCCTGGGCCTGGTGGGATGGCGTAGTCACGCAGGACAAGGTAGTCATTTGGGTTGACACTAATGGCGAACCTGTGATTGCCTCTCATAATCTTCGATGGCTCGTCTATGTTGCAGGGGCGGTTTCGGCCAGTCGGCTGGACGTGCAGAGTTCGATAAACTGGATAATGCAGCAAGAATATTTGTAGCGGCTGCATGGAATGGTCATATAGGTAATCAGTGTGGCCCCGCCCGAATGATGTTCCGGCGGGGCCCCACTGGGGTGGGAGTTGGTGGGGGGTGCAGGGTGATCGGGCCCTTCGTCGAGGTCGCGTTCTACCAGCACCCGCTGAGCGCCGAACGCATCGCCGCGCACTACCAGGCCCGCGCCTTCTCCGCGAGCGCGGAGGTCGCCTCCCTGGTCACCCTCACCGACCCCGACGGCAAAACTTCCACCGACGTCCACGACGTGACCCGCGGCAACCGCCTGATCGCCCGCACCGACGCCGCCGGCGGCACCACCAGCTACACCTACGACGTCGGCGGCTACGTCCACACCGTCACCGACCCCAACGGGCACTCCACCGTCAGCGGCCAGGACGCGCGCGGCAACACCGTCTCGCTCACCACCTGCCGCGACAAGAACTCCTGCTGGACCTCCTACACCAGCTACCACCTCAACAAGGACAACCCGCGCGACCCGCGCAACGACAAGCCCGTCGAGACCCGCGACGCCCGATCCACCGGCCCCGCCGACACCGCCTACCGCACCAAGGTCGCCTACAACGCACTCGGCCTGCCCGAGTCCACCACCCGCCCCGATGGCCGTACCACCCGCGCCTCCTACACCACCGGCACCGAGCCCGCCGTCGGCGGCGGCACCACTCCGCCCGGCCTGCTCGCCTCGGAGACCACCGCCGGCGGCGCCGTCACCAGCTACGCCTACCACGCCTCCGGGGACGTCGCCACGACGACCATGCCCAGCGGCCTGAAGATCACCTTCGCCTACGACGCCGCCGGGCGCCGGACTTCGGCCACCGAGACCTCCGACGCCCAGCCCGCCGGGGTCACCAGCACCTACACCTACGACGACAGCAACCGCCTCCTCACCAGCACCGGGCCCAAGGTCACCGACGCCGTCACCGGCACCGAGCACCAGAGCCGCACCACGCTGACCTACGACGAGGACGGCCGCACCGTCCGCGAGACCACTGCCGACATCGTCGGCCCCGACGGTGCGCGCACCACCTCCGCCGTCTTCGACACCGCGGGCCGGGTGGAGAGCGAGACGGACGCGGAGGGCGCCACCACCCGCTACGCCTACGACGCCCTCGGCCGCCTGGTCACCGTGACCGACCCGCTCGGCCAGGTCACCCGCCACACCTACACCCCGCGCAGCCAGCCCGCCACCACCGTCATCGAGGGCTGGAACGGCGACGGCGGCGCCCCGCGCGACCTCACCGTCGAATCCCGCGCCTACGACCCGGCCGGCCGCCTGGCCTCCGTCACCGACGCCATGGGCGCCACCACCGCCTACACCTACTACGACGACGGCCTGCCCGCCACGGTCACCGCCCAGGCCGTCACCCAGGCCGACGGCACCACCAGGCCCGTCACACTGGAAGCCAACGAGTACGACGGCGCGGGCCACCTCACCAAGCGCACCACCGGAGGCGGTCGCACCACGGTCGCCAACACCGTCGACACCGCGGGCCGCGTCACCACCAGCGTCCTCGACCCCGGCGGCCTGGGCCGCACCACCACCACCGGCTACGACGCCGACGACCGCGTTACCTCCACCACCCTCAAGGTCGGCGACGGCGAGAACAGCGTCCAGACCCTCACCTACGACACCGCCGGCCGCCTGACCCGCAGCCAGCTCGCCTCCTCCACCGGCGGCCCCACCGCCGCCGCCACCTTCACCTACGACCAGCGCGGCCTGCTCACCTCCGAGACCACGCCCAACGGCAACGCCGCCGGCGCCGACCCCGCCGCCCACACCACGACCCACCAGTACGACCTGCTCGGACGGCGCATCAGCACCACCGGCCCGCAGGTCGCAGCGGAGAGCAACGGGCAGCCGGCAGCGAACGTCCGCCCCGTCTCCACCGTCGGCTACAACGCCTTCGGGGAGGGCACCAGCGTCAAGGACCCGCTCGGGCGGATCGCCCGCGCCACCCTCGACAAGCTCGGCCGCACCACCGAGACCCACCTGCCCGCCTACACCCCGCCCGGCACCACCACGGCGCTGGCCGCCGTCAGCCGCACCGAGTACGACAAGCTCTCCCGCGTCACCGCGGCCGTCGACCCGGCAGGACGGCGCACCACCTACGGCTACGACCGCCTCGGCCACGAGATCCGGCGCACCGAACCCAACTCCCTCGGCCACCTCCAGCCGTCCATCGACGACAACCCGCCCACGTGGAGCGCGACCTGGACGCCCACCGGCCTCCAGCTGTCCGCGACGAACCCGGTCGGCGCCCGCACCGAGTCCACCTACGACCAGCTCGGCCGCCCCCTGACCGCCACCGTCGTCGAGCGCCACCCGACCGCCCGCAACCTGACCACCAAACTCACCTGGGACGACGCCGGCAACCGCACCGCCACCACCACCCCGGCCGGCCACACCAGCACCGCCACCCACAACACGGCAGGCCAGGTCGTCACCAGCACCGACCCGCTGGGCCGCGTCAGCCGGATCGAATACGACGGCCTCGGGCGGGCCGTCAAGGCCCTCGCCCCGGCCGGCGAAGCCACCCGCACCCGCTTCGACGCCCTCGGCAACCCCGTGGCCACCGACAACCTCGCCCCCGACGGCACCGTCCTGCGCACCACCACCGCCGCCTACGACCTCGAAGGCCGCGTCGTCAGCTCGACCAGCCCGACCACCGGCGCCGTCACCAGCACCCAGTACGACGCACTGGGGCGCACGGTGAAGCTGACCGAGCCCGTCGCCGCAGGCCAGTCCATCACCACCACCTTCGGCCACGACGCCACCGGCAACCGCACCCGCCTCACCGACGGACGCGGCAACACCACCGTCTACACCTTCAACCCCTGGGGCCTGCCCGAATCCACCATCGAGCCGTCCACCGCCGCCCACCCGGCAGCGGGCGACCGCACCTGGACCACGTCCTACGACATCGCCGGCCAGGCCGTGAAGCTCACCGAACCCGGCGCCGTCGTGCGCACCCGCAGCCACGACCCCCTCGGCCGGCTCGTCAAGGAGAGCGGCGAAGGCGCCGAAGCCGCCACCGCCGACCGCATCCTCACCTACGACAAGGCCGGGCGCCTGCTCCAGCACGACGCCCCCGGCCCCACCGCCAAGTCCTACAGCTACAACGACCGCGGCCAGCTGCTGCGCGTCGGCTCCGAACTCACCGCCGACCAGACCTGGGAGTACGACGACGACGGGCGCGTCACCAAGCGCTGGGACAAGGACACCGGCTCCACCTTCTTCGGCTGGAAGGCCGACGGCCAGGCCGACTGGGCGCACAACCCCCAGACCCAGTCCCAGAACTGGTACGGCTACGACGGCAACGGCCGCCTGTCCAAGCAGTGGTACGTCGCCCCCGACCCCGCCGACGCGAGCAAGCTCAAGGCCATGTCCGAGCGGCGCCTGAGCTACGACGGCATGGGCCGCCTGACCGGCGACCAGGTCCTCACCGGCGTCGGCACCAGCACCCCGCTCACCGGCACCGCCTACGAGTGGGACCTCGACGACCGCCTCACCCGCAAGACCGTCACCGGTACCGCCACCGACCCGGTCACCGACAACCGCTACGGCTACGACCAGGCCGGCCGGCTCACCTCCTGGACCTCCGGGCCCACCACCGTCGCCTACACCTGGGACGCGGCCGGCAACCGCACCGGCAACGGCGCCGAGAGCGCCACCTACGACGAACGCAACCGCGTCCTGACCGACGGCACGAGCACCTACCGCTACACCCCCAGGGGCTCCCTCGCCGCCACCACCACCGGCGCCGCCGAGACCCTGCGCACCTCCGACGCCTTCGACCGCCTGATCACCGAGGGCTCCATCACCTACACCTACGACGGCCTCGACCGGGTGCGCACCCGCAACGCCGCCACCTTCACCTACGACGGAGGAAGCAACAACCTCACCGGCGACGGCACCTGGCGCTACACCCGCGACGGCAACGGCACCCTGCTGTCCGCCACCGACGGCACCAGCAGCCACCGCCTGCGCACCGACCAGCACACCGACGCCACCGCCACCCTCGACACCAACGGCACCAGCGTCACCGGCGCCACCACCTACGACCCCTTCGGCAAGCCCGTCACCACCAGCGGCACCCGCACCAGCCTCGGCTACCAGTCCGGCTGGACCGACCCCGCCACCGGCGACGTCAACATGCACGCCCGCTGGTACCGCCCCGGCACCGGCGGCTTCACCGCCCGCGACTCCTGGCAGCTCGACCCCACCCCCTCCGCCCAGGCCAACCGCTACACCTACGCCAACGCCAGCCCCCTCACCGGCACCGACCCGACGGGGCATATGGCATTCATCGGTGCTGAGGCAATTGGGCCCAATATCGGAAAGGTCAATCTCAGCATGCTTGGTGGCAGCATGCGCGTATGGAGTCCGACCGGAACGCGGATCGTATCGTGGGGGGTGTCGAGCGCGGCAGCCGGCGCGACGATCGCGGTTTCAACGATCGACCTTCTTACACCCGAAGCCGCGACAGGGGCGCAAACCGTGTCGGTCAGTTCCGGTGTTTACGACAGTATTGGTTCGGAGAAGCAGACTGCGCGTGACCGTGCGCGAAATCGCCCTCGTGCTGAAGATGGCCCCGGCCCCGGCCCCGGCCCCGGCCCCGGCCCCGGCCCCGGCCCCGGCCCCGGCCCCGGCCCCGGCCCCGGCCCCGGCCCCGGACCTTCCCCCCAAGGCTGCATGACCGTGTGCAAGGTGGCTTCCAAGCCGCCACGCGTAACGAAGCCGAAGATCGACCCTAAGCCTGTATTCGACAAGGCGAGGCCTGTAGTCGAGCGCCCGACTCCGAAGCCTGACTGGCAGCCGCCAAAACCTGGCGATGTCATCAGAATCATTAGTGCTGTCATTCATGCCGCGACCCTGCTCGACCTGTTGGAGTCGGAGCCGAATGCCGAGCCGACAATGGATCAGACCACTGCGTTCGGTGGGCAGCCAGTGGAGCGCTTCAGTGCCGGGTCAAGGAATTCATCAGGGCTTCTCCTGCATCGGGATTCTGAGACTTTGGCGGAGAATGTGAGCTTTGATGATAGTAAAGCTCAAAGGGATTGCCTTAACGGGGGCCCGACTGCCGTCTACTATCAGCCCCTGGATAAGGTTGGTCGCGCTACGGGCGTCCAGGCGTGTCTAAATATATCTAGTATAAATTGGGCGAGTAAGAAGAAGACCTTTGTGACCGGGGAGCTGGAGAATCCGAAGGCTACGGGTCCGACAAATATTATAGGCACTCCCACTGAGTGGCCAATCGAGAATCACTGGAATGTCCCTCCGGGCTACAAGGGCGGTGCCGACCTAAATCGAGGCCACCTCCTCGCGAGGATCCTGGGCGGGGACGGTGAGGATCGGCGAAACCTTGTTGTAATGTATTCTAGGCCGAACCGGGTGGACATGGCGGCAGTAGAGGCTCGAATCTTTTCGGCGCTCAATTCCGGGGAGTCGATATACTTCACCTCTCGGCCTGATTATGATGGAAGGAATCCGTTGCCTGACATCATCGCCATTACTGCCGTAGGCAATCGTGGCACAGAAGTCGATATTCCGATACGCAATGTTCCTTAAGTGTGGAGGTGGCCAATTGGACTGGCTGGCGCAGTTGCAGGATGTGGTGGGGTGGCGTGGTCTCCGCACTTCGATTGACTGGGAAGTGGTGGAGGGGCAGCTTGGAATCGCTCTTCCTGACTCGTATAAAGAATATTCGGAGGTATTCGGTCCAGGCAGCCTCTGTGGATTGATTGACGTTTATGTCCCGGAGTCAGCTGGCAGTACGCGCGGATTGGTGGAGAAGGTCAGGGACCTTGCCGATCGAGTGGCTGGAAATGCCTGGATTGCCGACTTGTATGAACCCTATAAGGTCTACCCGAATCGAGGGGGCTTGATCGAATGGGGTGCATCCGAGATTGGGGATAGCTTCTTCTGGAATACTAGTAGCCGAAATCCCGACAAGTGGGAGATTGTAGTAAAAGAGGAGGGTGAGTTTACGTGGCTAGTTTACGAGATGTCCATTCCTGAATTTCTGTATCGGGTTATGACGGATGGGCAAATGGGTGGCATGTATATTGGTGGAAGGATGGATTCATTTTCATTCCTCCCTCGGCGGAATTGAGTGCAAGGCTGAGGATGTTGCCGTTCAGCGCCGAAGCGTGTGCTGACGTTCCTCCTCTACCTGGTATCGAACCCGTGCGGAACTGTTGCCGATGCTTGAGAGCTGTCCCGTAACCCGCCAGACTGAGGGTCATTCTGTGTCCGGGTCGGTGGCGATGGCACCGTCCGCGGTGCGGGGCGGCCAGCGAGGAGGTGGCGGCGAGGGCGGTCTCGGCGTGGTCGGCGATCTCGCGTTCGCGGGCGCACAGTGCGGAGCTGGCCGCGATGATGCGGAAAACGCGGCGTTGTCGAGCGTGCCGGGGCGTTCCAGGGCGGCGCGCAGGCTGGAGGATGCCCTGCTGCTCCAGCTGCGTCCCGCGCCCGGCGAGGACCGCGAGGAGCCGGTCGCGCCGCTGGCCGCTGGCCTGGACGGCGAGGGGTGCTCTACGAGGCGTATCTGCGGGTGCGCGCCGCGCTGCCCGAGGCAATGGCAGATGTGATCGCGGGCCGGGTGTGCTGGCGCTGATCGCGGCGGCCGGGAGCTGGTGCAGCTGCTCGACGTCCCGGGGGGCCGGCAGGACCTGCTGCGGCTCGGCGCGCTGCGTGATGCCCTCGCTGCCCCTGACGACGACCTGGCGCAGGCGGTGGCGGAAGCCGACAGCGACCGCGAGGACGACGGCCAGGAGCACGCCGCCGAGCCGGCCGAGCCGGACGCGTCGGCTGAGCCTGAGCCGGCCTACTGGGCTGGCGGTCCCCGCTGGGCCGCACCGCCTACCGGCGTGGCAGGCTCTGGCCCAACAGCTCCACGGCCCGGCTGCGCTCGGACGTCCTCGGCGCGCTGGGCGTTCTCAAGGTCGCCACCGCCGACCAGCTCCAGCGCCTGCTGCGCCCCGGTGCGGCATCGAACACGGTGATCCGCCAGGCGCTGCGTGATCTCGCCGGGCACGGCCTGGTCGCCTCGGACGGCAACACCCGGGCGGGGCACAAGACGTGGCGGTTGGAGGGCACGGCCGGGCTGGAGGCGGCCGGGCAGGTGCTGGGCCTGCCTCGCTCCGAGATGGGCTCCACGGCGCGGGGCACGGGGCGCTCGGGTGCGCAGCACGCGATGGCGGTCAACGAGACGATCGCCGCGTTCGTCCTGGGCGGCACCGCGCCGGGCGCGCCGGGTGGGGTCGGCACGCTCGCGGACTGGGCGACGGAGGTGGAGTTCGTTCTGCCGGGCGGCCGGCGCAAGGTGCGCCCGGATGCGGTGTGGCGGCCCCGGAGATCGGGGTGCCGGTGCTGATGGTGGAGGTCGACCGCTCCACCATGTCGCCGGAGCGGGTCGCGCAGAAGTTCACCGCCTACCGCGAGCTGTTCCGCGTCAAGGTGAAGGACAACGACCCGGCTCTGGCCGATGAGGACGCGGCCGACCGGATGGTCCACTGGTGGCGGCGGACCTGGCCCGGCCACACCCGCGAGGGCTACCCGCCCGTCGCCCTGGTCTTCACCGGGGCCGGACCCCTCGCCCTGGCCAACCGGCAGCAGGCCGTGGCCGACCTGTCGGCGCCCTGCTGGCGCGGCCAGTGGTGGGGGTTCGACCGCGACGACACGGACGACGGCTGGCGGACCTACGACGACGCCGTGCCCGTCGTCGCCACCACCCTTCAGCTGCTGGCCGAGCACGGCCCGCTCGGCCCCGTCTGGTGGCGGCACGGCCGCGCCGGGCGGCACTCCCTGATCGAGGCACTGGACAACCCGTTCACCCGCGACGCCTACGCCGAGCGCCAGGACGCCCGGGACAAGCAGGCCGAGCAGGCCCACCAAGAGCTGATGCTCACCCTGGCCTGCACCGACTGCGGCGACATCCCCAAGGAGGAGAGCACCTACGTGTACGCGATCCACCGCAGGCGGACCCGCCGCCCCGGCGGCCGCTGCTGGACCTGCCACGAGAAGGACCAACAGCGCCGCAAGGACGAGCAGGAGGCCAAGGCCCAGGCCCAACTGGAGACGGCCCGCACGGCCAACGCCGCGCTGCGCCCGTGTTGGACGTGCCGGGGCTCGATTGGCGGGAAGGCGGGCTCGTTCCTGGAGCTGATCGAGAAGGCCGGCCCGAACCGGCTGGAGTGCCCGCACTGCGAGAAGACCCGCGCGGACAAGAAGCTGGGCCCGCTGGTGCTGCCGCTGCCCACCCGGTGGGAGCTGCTGGCGGCCCGGGTCTCGGCCCCGGCCGACCCGTGGTGGAACCTGCGGGTGCAGCACGCCACCCTCTACCCGGCCAAGGACCGAGTATGAGCACCCGTGGCTCCTCTCCTCCTACCCCGGCGGCGGGAACTGGCGGAAACCCGGTGGTGACGATCAGGCGAAGCACCCTAGCCTCATGCGCCATGACCACCAGCGAGACCACCGACGATCGCTTCCTCCACGCTCTGCTTGCTCGCTTCCAGCGTGTGGATGTGCTGGCCGAGCACACCATGACGAACTCGTCCCACTGGAGGGTCGCCCCGGGCAGTCCCCTTGCCGGCGACGACGCCAAGACCGACCCCCACCAGCTCTCCCACAGCGCACACCATGCCCTCGTCGTGGCAGCCGACCATCTTCAGGCCCTCGCCGCCCTGGTTCGCGGCACCGAGAAGGACGGCGTACGCGAGATGCAGCTGCACTCCTACGCCCCGTTCACCCTGCTGCGCGCCGCGCTCGAGAACGCCGCTCGCGCGGTCTGGCTGCTGGGCCCGGCAGCCCGGAGCGAACGGGTGCGCCGCTGCCTGACCATGCACCTCGCGGACCTTGCGAGCATGGAGAAGAAGGCGAAGCTGGTCCAGGCACCCCTGGACGTCTATCCGGAGCGCAACGAGCGGATCCTGAACCTGCTGCGAGGAGTTGGCGTACCGCGGAGGACCTGTACGACATCCTCACCACGGCCGAGACGACCCCTCACCTGGACGGACTGCGCCTGGCAGCCATGCAGGTGGGACTGCTGCGCGCGGTACAGGACTACCGCCTCAGCCGCGTCCTGACGTTCCACCGCCTGATCGCGGCCGCTCGCACCTTCGCCCGCACCCTGCCGCGCACCGCCACGGCTTTCACCCAGGGCGACCAGCCGATGAAACTGTGGGCTGCCGCTGTCGACAGCCGCCAGCCCCGTTCTGAGCGCAACACCAATACTCTGGCGTTTCGCGGGAAGTGCCTGGCAGAGCCGCACCGCTCTCCTGCCCGGACAGACCCACACACACATCCTCAGCAGCGTCAGATGCCTGGGCGAAGGCGTCGACATGCCCGAAGCCGACGCGGTGCTGTTCGCCGACCCCAAACGCAGCGTCGTCGACATCATCCAGACCCTCGGCCGCGCCCTGCGCCAGCCGCCAGGCAGCGGCAAGATCGCCACACTGATCATCCCCGTGTACATCCGCCCGGGACAAACCACCCGCGAGGCCATGGAATCCTCCGACTTCCGCGACCTGTGGGCCATCCTGGACGGGTTGCGCACCGCTGACAGCAAGTTCTACACCCGCCTGCGCCGCGGCTCCGGCCGCCGCTCCGAGGACCCGGTCCTGACCGAGCCCGAGCGCCCCGACGAGATCGCCGGCGTACTCTCCCTACGAGCCCACCAATTCCAGGGCGACGGCTGGAACAGCGGCTACGAGGCCGCCATGCGCTTCTACGAGGAGCACGGCCATCTCGAAGTCCCCACCGACCACCGGGACTCCGCTGGCGTCCACCTCGGCTCCTGGATCGGCGAGCAGCGCAACCGCTACGCCGAGGGCACCCTCGACCCCGACCAGGCCTTCGCCCTGTACGCGCTGCGAATCTCCTGGCCCCACCCACCCGTCAGCTTCGAGCACTACCTCGCCCTGGCCCGCGACTTCGCGACCGCCCACCACACCCTCGCAGTCCACGCCGGTACCCCCGACGTGGACTCCGGCCTGGCCCAATGGCTCGACCAGGTGCGAGCCCTGACTCGTGAGGACGAACTGCCCCCTGAGCGCCTCGAAGCACTCAATGCCGTCGACCCCTGTTGGAACCCGGCCTGGAGCATCGACTGGCAGTACACCTGCGCCCGACTGCGTCACCGCCTTGCCACCAGCACCTGGCGCCCCGCCTACCAGCCCGCCGATGATGAAGCAGATCCCTCGCTGGACGCCTGGCTGGACCGCCAGATCGAACGGCAACACACCCTGGAGCCAGGGCAGCTCGCCCAACTCACCCTCCTGGCACGCCATCACCCGGACCTCCACCCCCACGCCTTGCTGCTGTCGCGGCAGACCACCGGGCCAGCGATGAGCTTCGCGCGCGGCCTGCGCGCCGCGCGCAAGTTCCTCCGCCGCGAAGGCCACCTTCAGGTCCCCGAACGGACACGTCGAGACCGTCGACGTCGACCACGTCAGACTGGACACCTGGATCGACCAGCGCCGGAGCGACGCCGCCCAGCTCACCCCGCAACAAGCTGCGGCACTCCATGCACTTGGCCTGCCGGTCGTGCCGCGGTTCCTGGAACCAGAACTCCCGGATGCTGCCTGAACCGCCAGCCGGACGCCACCACCCGTGCCGTCACCTTCCGTCTGTAACGCACCGCGTCGAATTGAACCGAGCTGAGGGAGGGCATAGGCCCCAACGGCAAGCCCTGCTGAGGATGGAGAATCCGTTACCGCAGAGTGCCTGCTGCCACCCCAAGCCGACGTGAACGTACCCGCCGAGCCGGAGCCATCCCCGGCGCAGAAGCCACGCGGCTTACCCGAGCAGGGACCCCCCGTCCGGCGGCCGCCGTCGGCTACGTCCGTGCCGAGCCCGACGGGGCCTCCGACGAGCTGTTCGCCAACTGGCGCGCGCACCGCGCGGCCGCCGAGGCTGGGCGTTCACCGCGGTCGTTGCCGACACCGACGAACTGCAGCCGCAGGACGAGCGGCCCGGCCGGCAGCGCGTCATCGCGCTGGCGGCCTGCGGCGGGATCGGCGCGGTCGTCACCATCACCCGGCCGATGATCGGTGCCACCGGCCCGCCTGGCCGGGTACGGCATCGCTCTGGTCACTGTCGGCGGGCGCCACCTGCACCCAGCCCCCGGTCGAGAACCAGGGCCAGGAACGGTGACCGGCCCCGTCGGCTTCTACCGGCTCACGGTGTCCGCCACCGCCGCCGACCCGGCCGAGCGGGCCGCCTGCATCTCCCCGGCCGTGGCCGTGCTGCGCACCGTCATCACCGACTGGGGCGCCACCGGTCCCGTGCTGGACGACCTGGTCACCGTTGCCGGGGAGCTGCTCGCGAACGCAGCCCTGCACGCGGGCTCCTACCGGCCCCCAGTCCGGCTGTGGCTGGGCCCGGCCGGTGACCGACTGCGCATCGAGGTGGACGACCAAGCCGCCCCCGCCAGGTGACCGGCCCCAGCGACGACGAGGCTGCTGGCGGCCGGGCCTGCTGATGGTGGTCGTTCTTGCCGCCCGGTGGGGCACCGCTCCGGCCAGCACCGGGAAGTGCGTGTGGGCCGAGGCCGCCCTGCCGACTCCGCTCAACCCGGCAGCTGTCGCTGTCCGTTGCGAGATGTTCAGTTCAGGAAACGCCAACTACCTTGGCTGATAGAACGGGTGCGCCACTGTCAAGCTCGTGCCCTGTTTGTCGGTGGTGGGTGGTATCCCTGTCATACGACCCGTTTGGGCCGCCCCGCTAGCGAAGGGTGGATGAGTATGGCAGGCGAGCGGTACGTCGATCACGACGTCCTCAAGGCCTTCGCGCAGAACAAGGTGAACGTTCCGAAGGACCAGGCTCAGGAACGCCGCCGGCAGGTCAAACATCTGCGGGAGCGGCTGGAGGGCCACATCAAGGACCACCCGGACTTCGACCTGGTGAAGCTCCGGGCGTCCGGCAGTACCGCCAAGCACACCGCCATCCGCCGCCGCAAGAGCGAGGGCTCCGACGCGGACGTCGCCGCCTACCTGCGCACCACCAGCACCGACATAGACGTCTCGACCATGCTGACCTGGCTGCGGGACCGCTGCATCGAGGTCTACGGCCAGACGAAGGTCGCGGACGACTTCGTGATCTCGAACCACGCGGTGGGCATCACCATGCGGGGCAGCGGACTGAAGATCGACGTGGTGCCGGTGCTCTACACCGGCGAGCCGGACGACCGCGGCTACCTGGTCACCCGGGACGGAACCCAGGTGCTCACCTCCGTCACCCTGCACCTGCAGTTCATGAAGAAGCGGAAGGGCGCGGCCGGCGACGGCTACCGGGAGCTGATCCGTCTGCTGAAGGCGTGGATCCGCGAGAGCAAGAGCGCCGACCCGGACCTGCGCTGCAAGTCGTTCCTGATCGAGCTCGTGGTCGCTCACCTGTGGGACAACGGCTGGAACGGCGAGAAGCTCCAGGTCGATGACTACCCGCGGGCAATCGAGCAGGTACTCGCCTACATCACGCGCACCGGGCTGAAGAACCCGATCGTGTTCACCGACTACTACGGCACCGACGCCGTCGCCTCCTCCTCGGACCCGATCCAGGTCTGGGACCCGGTCAACCCGGAGAACAGCGTCGCGCGCGGTTACACCGAGCTCGACCGCCAGCGGCTGGTGAACCACGCGAAGAGCACGCTCGACATCCTCGTCTTGGCTGCCTACGCGAGTTCGAACGGTGCGGCCCTTGACTGCTGGCGCGAGCTGTTCGGTCCCGCCTTCCCCGGAGTGTGACCATGACCGGCTCGTACACCAGATCCGCCTCCTTCACGATCACCGACGCTCGCTACGTCGGCGGGAAGATCGGCGCGGATCTGCGCATCCTGCACAACTACTACGGGAAGCCCTCCCTCACCCATATCGAGGAGTACGTCGAGGAGGTCGCGCTCCTGCTGCGGGACGGCTACCTCAACACCGTCGACTACGGCTTCCGCGACTCCGCCACCAACAGCTGGAAGCTGCGCCTGCGGTACACGGCCACACTCGGCGGCCAGCTCACCGACGCCCGCGCCGGCAATCTCCCGGATTCCGCCGACCTCACCAGCTACAGCTTCCACAGTTTCCTCACCTACAGCACCAAGTTCCTGCTGCTGACCAGCAGCGAGCAGGAGAACGTCAAGAACGGCCTGCCGTTCTCCCGGACGACCGGCGAGGCACCGAGCACCCTCGCGGGCACCAACACGGCCGGGCACGGCTACGCCCGCAACGGCGCCGGCGTCGCCCGCGACGTCTACGTCGCGTTCTAGCCCAGCGCCACCAGCAGAAGGAACACCACGTGACCACCCAGGACGACCTGTTCCACCCCGTCATCGAACTTCCCGAGGCCAGCCGGTACGACCGCTACCGCCGCCTGGTGGGCCTGGACGACACGAAGCTGCGCCTGCGCAAGGAGGCCGCGCTCCTCGCCGACCCCCGTCGGCTTCAGCAGTGGGCCGCCGACCACCACGGCCGCGACGTCGCCGCGCTCAACCTGTTCGCCGACCGCGCGCCGCTGTTCGTCTTCGCCGGCGATGTCGGTTCCGGCAAGTCCGCCCTCGCCGAGTCCTTCGGCTGCGACCTCGCTAACTTCCTCGACCTGTCCGTCTACCTGTACCGGCTCAAGCTGGCCACCCGCGGCAGCGGCATGGTCGGCGAGATGACCTCCCTGATCGGCGGGGCCTTCGCCCACATGCACACCGTCGGCGCCCGCGCGACCGACACCCGTGGCGGCGTGCGCTCCGTTCAGATCCTCGTCGTCGACGAGGCCGACGCCCTGGTCCAGTCCCGCGAAGCCCAGCAGATGCACCACGAGGACCGGGCCGGCGTCGACGCCTTCCTCGCAGGCATCGACAGCCTCGCCGGAGCCAAGGTCCCGGTCATCGTCGTGCTATGCACCAACCGGCTCGGCGCTATCGACCCCGCGCTCATGCGCCGGGCCGCCGCCACGTTCACCTTCACCCGGCCCGACGAACAGCAGCGCCACGCAGTCCTCACGCAGGCTCTCGACGGGCTCGGCATCGGCACCGGCACCATCGGCAAGCTCGTGGCCCTCACCGGCCCGACCCCGGACCGGCCCGGCTACACCTTCTCGGACCTCACCCAGCGGCTGGTCCCCACCGCCGTTCTCAACGCCTTCCCCGACCGCCCGGTGACTGGCGAAGACCTCCTCAGCCTCGCCGAGGCGCTGCGGCCCACCCCCGTGTTCACCGAGGAGAACTGACCGATGGAGCCGCTGCCCGCCCCCAGCCCAACCAGCGTCAGGACCACCGGCGACTACTACCAGAACCTCGCTGTGTGGGAGGCCTGCCTGACCCTCCTGCGCGAGAACGCCGCCCGCGTGCCCAACCCGGTCCAGACCGTCGGCGTCGAATACGAGGGCGTCGGCAACGTCGACGACGTCGTCCTGCTGCGCGGCACTCCGCCGAGCATCTATAAGCAGCTCAAGTACACGGTGGACAGCTCCACCCCGGTCAACGAGGAGTACCTCACCAAGCCCAGTCCGGCTGGCGGCAACTCGGTCCTCAAGAAGATCGCCCTCGCATGGCGGCAGCTGACCGCGGAGGGCGACAGCGCCGACCTGGTTCTTGCCACCAACCGCGCCCCGGACCCGTCCGACGAGCTGGTGGCCGTACGCGACGCCCGCACTGGGCTCCTGATGCCCAAGGCGGCCACCGGCAGGCCGGGCTCGAAGCTCGGTCGGGCCCGAGCCCGCTGGGCGCAAGCCGCAGGCCTGACCGAGAGCGAACTCGGCGAGCTCTTGTCGACGCTGCGCTTCGACCTGGCCCAGGACATGGTCCGCTACCAGGAGCACCTCGGGCTGCTGATGGCCGTCACTGGACTTCGCCATGGCCAGCGGGCCGTCGAGGCCGGGGCTAACTGGGTCGCCAAGATGGTCCGCGAGGGCCGACGCGAGCTCACCCTGGAGATGGTCCAAGCCGCCGTCGCCGACCTGGACCTCAAGGCCGGCCCTGCCCGGGCCGTGCTGTCGATCGCCACGCTCAAGCCCGACCCGCTGGCCGCCAACGCTGACTACGCGCTGGACTGGGCCGATCGCTTCGACGGCGAAACCGCCTTCGACAAGCGCCACCCGCTCGCACCGAACACCTGGGAGCAGCTCCAGACCGACATCGAGGCCGCGCCCCAGCACCTGCCTGCTGGCAGCACCGCCATCTCGGTCACCGGCGACTTCCGTCTTGCTCCGGCGTTCCTGATCGGCGCCACGTTCCGCATGGTCACCGGCACCGACCTCGCCATCATTCAGGGCTCCCAGCTCTGGTCCAGCGCCGACCTGTACGACACAGCCCTGGTCCCCGACGTCATGGAGCACCGGCTCGACCAAGGCGATGAACTCGCGGTGGCCGTTGCCGTCGCCACCGACCCGACTGATGACGTGCTGGACTACCTGCGCGACCAGAATCTTCCTGTCTCCAAGCTCCTTGTCTACGCCCCTCCCGTCGGCGTGGCCAACGACAAGTCCGTCCCCGACGGCTCGGCCGCGAACGCCCTCGCTGTCGGAATCCGCGACCACCTGCGCCGTCAGACCCGTCCCGTACGGCGTCTTCACCTCTTCCTCGCCACGCCACGGGGTCTCGCTCTGCTCCTTGGCCATCGGTGGAACCGGCTGTGCCAGACCGTGGTGTACGAGGACATCAAGGTAGGCGAGGGCTACCAGCCCGCCTTCACCGTTCAGGCCTAACGGCTCATCCGAATCACGCCCGGGGTCGTCGGTAGCAGCCCGGGGAAGCGGTCCGGCCCGGCCACTGTGCCCGGGCCGGACCGTGGCGGCTCGGCCCCATCGGGGCGCGCGGCGTTGTCAGCCCAGCTGGCTGGGGGTGTACTTGTCGATCGTTCTGGTCGTCGGGTTCCAGACCCAGATCTCCCCCGCCTCGCGCCACAGCCGCGGCGGCTCGGTCTGTTCCTCGCAGTACACGGTCTCTGGCCACTGGTACGGCATGCCGTCGCTGCCGTCGATCCACATGCCGGTGCCGACCGGGGTGGGGCGCCAGTCGGCGTCGCCGATGAGGATCGCGGTGAACGGCGTCTTCTCGAACTTGAAGCCCTTGTTCGGGGCCGGGAGCCGCCATTCCCGCTCGTGTGACCAGTCCCCCTGTCCGTCGGTTTTGAACGGCACCACCCAGTGCCTCTGTTCAGTAGGGAACCCGTCGCTGACATGGTCGGGAAGGTAGGCGACGGCGCCTCCGCCGTTGCGCAGCACGCCGGCGCGGGTGACGACGACACCCCAGGGCGGGAACCCGCGATCGGTGATCAGATGAGATAGGTGCCCGAGCGGGCTCTCGGAGAAGCTGATCGTCGCCTGTTGCGCACCGAACGCCGGGAAGGCCTGGATTTCCCCCGTGGACAAGATGCTATCGAGCCGCTGCTGTGGGTTCATGCTGCGTATCCGCTCCGGAACGGCGGGAGTGGAGGGTCGGCCCGCCGGGCGGCCGGTGAAGTGGATCAGCTCCTCGCTCTGTGCGGGGCCGACGGGGCTGAGCCACAGGGTGCTCGTCATGGGGTAGGTCCTCTCGATCATCGGGAGTGCGGCGGATCTGGCTCGGGGGTGAACGGCTCTGGGGCCCGGTCGCCAGGACGGCGGCCGGGCCCCAGGGGGCGTTCTGCTTGGGGCGAGCCGGGACTGGTGTGTGGGGGGGATGGGGCTGTGCGGCTCGCCGTCTGGTGGGCGGCTGCGTTGCGCGCCGCTGGCCATGGTGGATGTCCTGGCTCCTTGTCATCTTCGCGGTCAGCAAGCCCTGGTGTCACCCGGTTTGCGTTACGTGGCGCCGTGCTCGCCCGTTCACTCGAATGCCTATACGACTTACTAAAAAGGCGTGGAAGGTGTCGGTGGGGAGGCGTAGGGTCGCCCTAGCGTTTCAAGTTAGGTGAATAGGCGTAAGGGGGTTGTGGGTGTGTTCGTGACGACGGGGCAGGCCGGGACGGCGCTGGGGTGTTCGATCCCGACGGTGAAGAAGTTGGTGGCCACCGGTGTGGTGCCGGGCGTGCGCGAGCAGGGTCGGCAGGTGTTCCCGCTGGCTGCTCTCCAGGAGTTGCAGGCCCGGCCCGCCGCTGACCTGTCCGTGTTCGGCACGGCCGAGGTGGCGGTGCTGCGCTCGGACGCCCCGGCGAAGGTGGACGAGCCGGACCGTGACTGGATCGGCTTCGGCACCGGCCTGGACCGGGTGCAGCTGCTGGCCTCGCTGTCAGGCTGGTGGCGGTGCGACCCGGCCCGGGTCGCGGCCGGTGGAGTGCTGCCGGTGACGGTCGCCGGGTTCGTCGTCGCGGTGCTGACTGGCCTCACCGAGTGGGAGTCCGACGGCACCGCTGGCACCGTGGGCCGGTACCGGTTCCCGAAGGCCAGGCTGGCCGGCTACCTGACCGACCTCACCGCCCCCGCCAACGCCGCCGACCCCACCGACCCCGAGGACGCTCGCCTGGCCGGCCTGCTGCTCGGCACCCGCCTGGCGTCGGTCTCCGGCGGCCCGATCGCCTACGTCCCCACCACGACCACCATTGACCAGCCCGCCGCCGAGGGGGAGTGACCGCTGATGGACCGTAAGACGTACACCGCCGAGCTCGCCGGCCTGCGTGAGCTGCGAGGCGAGATCACGGCCGCCGAGAAGCAGGTCGCGGCCGCGCA
>NZ_JBSGXP010000035.1:0-60259 GCF_053610105.1 Kitasatospora sp. NPDC054939
GCGGGGGGGGGGGCGGGGGCCCGCCCCGGCCCCACCACCGGTATCACTTGCCGGTTAACGGCCGCCGGTGCGGCCGGTCTTCGTGGCGGTCTTCCCCCCGGAGACCTTGGCCCCGGTGGTCTTGCCGGTGGCCTTGCCAGTGCTCTTGGTCGGGGCCGTGAGCGTCACGCCCTTGCCCGCGACCGGCTCACCGCTGCCCGGCACCAGGGTGGCGGCGTCGGTGCGCTCGGTGTCGCCCGGGCCGGCCGGAACGGCGTCCGCGGTGCCCTGGGGCACGATAGCGGTCGGAGCCGGGGCGGCGGGCGCCTGGGCCGCGGCCGGCGCGGCGGCCGGGTCGGCCGGGGTGCCGGCGGCGGTCAGCTTCAGCACGACGCTGCTCTGCAGCGAGCCGGGCTTGACCCAGCCGGTGAGCGAACCGGCGTAGGCGCTGCCGAAGGCGGTCGAGCCGATGGCCAGCTTCTGGGTGGTGCCGTTCGGCATGGTGGCCTGGGTCTGCAGACCGGCCGGGGCGTTGACCGTGACGGTGTCGCCGATCCGGTACGCGGTGACCTGGCCGGCGTCGACGGCCGTCTTCCAGGCGGCACGGCGCTGGAACTCCAGGCCGATGTCCTTCTGCGACAGGTTCACGATCGGGGCGCTGTCGGCGTGCAGCGACCGGTAGGTGGAGAGGATGCGCTCCAGCACCGGGTAGACGATCCGGTCCTCCGCCAGGTTCGACTGGTGGATGAAGTGCGGACGCGGGTCGTTGCTCAGCACGTGGCCGAGGTCGATCCGGGCCTCCAGCGGCACGATGTACGACTGGTAGCCGGTGTTGACGTCCAGCGGGGTGGCCAGGCAGGTGGAGTTGGCGCTCTCGCAGGCGCCGCTGCCGCCGTTGGCCTTGCTGGTGTAGATCCAGTTGTACTCGTCCGTCTGCTCCTGCACCGTGCCGGCGTTGTAGAAGACGTTCATCGGGTACCGCGGGACGGTCAGCGCCGCGCCGACGGCCCGCTGGGCGGGCTCGCGGGAGGCGTCGCTGGCCAGCCACTTCACGCCGTTGGTCGCCAGCGAGGGCGCCAGGTACGGGTTGTCGCTGGTCTCCTGCGGAGCGGTCAGCAGACCCGAGTGCTCACCGGTGACGAGCTCGGTCTTGTCGATGACCAGACCGCGGGCCGCCGCCCAGTCGATGTTGTTCTTGACCTGGGCGGTGATGGTGGCCTGGTCGATCCAGACGGTGTTGCCGCTGCCGTCGACGGTGCACTTCCACGGCACCACCGAGACGTCCTGCAGGCAGCCCATGTACGGGTGCGTGTAGGTGTGGTTGATCCACCGGTAGCTGGTCTGGTCGGCGACCATCTGGTCCACCACCGGGTCGGCGGTGACCTCGTGGTCGGCCTTCCAGTCCTCGCTGCCGCCGCCGTTGAACACCATGTCCATGGTGAAGTTGTTGGCGATCTGCCACTGCTTGGCGTAGTTCGCGTCGGCGACCGTCATCCGGATCGGGTTGGCCGTCTCCGGGGTGCCCGGCGGGCAGGTGACGTCGCCCGGGGTGCACTTGAGGGTGGTGTCCCACCGGTCGTCGGCCAGGAACACGTCGTCGATGTGGGCGGCGAAGTAGTTCTTGTCGTAGCCGAGGTGGATGCCCTGGGTCAGCCAGTCCACGATGCCGCGCGCCAGCAGGCGGTACTGCTGCTGGTACTGGTTGTAGACGAAGGTGACGACCAGTTCCTTGCGGCCGCCGTGGCTGTACTCGCCGACCAGCGAGCCCTTGGTCGAGGTGCCGGGTATGACGGCCTCGACCAGCGGAGTGAAGCTGGCGCCGGCCGGAGGGGAGGCCAGCGGGGTGGCCAGGTAGCCGTAGCTCTCGTCGACGTTCGGGTCGTTGTCCTCGAACGGGACGCTGCCCTTGAGGTAGCCGAACGGGCCGGCCAGCCCGGCGGCGGAGACCTGGCCCTGGGTGCCGTCGAGCTTGCCCATGTAGCCGGGGTCCTGGGCGTAGTTCAGGCCCACGTCCGGACGGGCGTAGGTGTAGGCGTCGACCTGCCGGACGCCGAACGCCGCCTCGTACGCGGCGATCGCGGTCATCTCGGCGGAACCGGCGCCGAAGGGGTTGTCGTTGGGCATGACGATGCCCTGGTACTTGCCCCGCGGACGGCCGTCGACCGTGTCGCTGAGGAACGCGGCGTTGATGACCGGGCGTCCCGCGTCGTTGATCTTCACGATCTTGTGCGGGGCGCCCTGGCTCTTCAGCTCCGCGACGATCGCCGAGACGGCCGGGCCGCCGTCGTCGATCACGAGGACGGTGAGGTCGATCCGGGGGGTGGTGGCGGCGTACGCGGCCACGGACGACTGCAGGCCGCTCGCCAGCAGTACGGCTGCCGCGCAGGCGGCAACTCTTCGGGTCGCTCGACCCATGTGTGATTCCTCCCCTGGGCGGGGCGCTCCGCTGCTCGCGCGCCACCAGCCCTGTTTGCTGTTCGAAGGCAGCAGGCTGCCCGGCGCCCATCCTGGTGGAGACTCCCGGTCTCCTGGGACCGAATGGGCGGGAGTGCAGCAAATCTGTTACCAATGTTCATGGCTCGGCCATGAGGGGGCTGATTGTGGCCGGAAACGCACCCGTGGCGCAAATAAGGAATTGAAAGCCGAAATCCCGCAGCCGGGGCGTCACTACTGGTCACCGGAGGCGCCGCCGGCCCGGTCAGGGAGCGGCCTACACTGACGGCGTTGCGCATGACACTCTGGCACATCCGCCCGTTCTTCTGGGCAGGTTCATGCAATATCGCGCAGGGTTGTGCCACGTCACAGTCCGAATATCCAATGGGAGGCCACCACGTGACCGAGCAGCAGACCGAGACCGCCGAACTCCGGACCGCCTCGGAGGCCGCGCTCACCGCCCTCGGCGGCAGCGGTGCGGCCCGAACCCTGGGGCTGCGCGGTGCGGTGAACGCCCGCGACCTCGGCGGCTACCGGACGGCCGGCGGCCGGGTGCTGCGGCACGGCGTGGCGCTGCGCAGCGACGCCCTCAACCGGCTCTCCGGCGAGGACCTCGCTCTCCTCACCGGTCTCGGCCTGCGCCGGATCGTCGACCTGCGCAGCCTGGACGAGGTCCGCGAGGCCGGTCCGGACCGCATCCCCGGCCTCCCGGTCGCCGAGATCGCCGCCGCCGAGCTGTCCGCCACCGCGATCACCGTCGACCGGACCGCGCCGGACGGCATCGACCTGCACCACCTGCCGGTCTTCGCCGCCGACTTCGACATCTACGTGGCCCTGCGCGACGCCCTGGCCGACCGCAGCCCCGCGAAGCAGCGCGCCCTCCTCGGCGGCGGGAAGGCCGCCGGGATGATGGTCGGCCTCTACCGCTGGTTCGTGACCGACCCGGTCGCCCGCGAGCGCTTCGCCACCGTCGTCCGGCTGCTCGCCGCCCCCGACGGTGCGCCGCTGATCTTCCACTGCTCGGCCGGCAAGGACCGCACCGGCTGGACCGCGGCGATCGTGCTCACCGCCCTCGGCGTCGACCGGGACACGGTCTTCGCCGACTACCTGCTCACCAACGAGCGCTCCGCCGTGCTCGTCGAGAGCATCATGGACAGCTTCGGCACCCGCGGCCTGATGCAGGAGCCCGAGCTGCTGCTGCCGGTCTTCCGGGCCGAGCGCCACTACCTGGAGGCGGCCTTCGAGGAGGTCGCGGCTGGCTGGGCCTCCTTCGAGGAGTTCTGGCGGGACGGCCTCGGCCTCGACGACGAGGTGCTGGCCGGGCTGCACGCCAACCTGCTGGACTGATCCGCAGGGCCGCACTAGCCCTCGCTGATCAGGCCCTCGCGCAGCTGCGTGAGGGTCCTGGTCAGCAGCCGGGAGACGTGCATCTGGGAGATCCCGATCTCCTCGCCGATCTGCGACTGGGTGAGGTTGCCGAAGAACCGCAGCATGATGATCCGGCGCTCGCGCGGCGGCAGCTTGGCCAGCAGCGGCTTCAGCGACTCGCGGTACTCCACGCCCTCCAGCGCGAGGTCCTCGTAGCCGAGCCGCTCGGCCAGCGGACCGTCGCCGTCCTCCTCGCCCGGGTTGGAGTCCAGCGAGCTGGCCGTGTACGCGTTGCCGACCGCGAGGCCCTCGACGACGTCCTCCTCGCTGACCCCGAGGCAGACGGCCAGCTCGGCGACGGTGGGGGAGCGGTCGAGCTTCTGGGCCAGCTCGTCGCCGGCCTTGGTGAGCGCCAGCCGCAGCTCCTGCAGCCGCCGCGGCACCCGCACCGACCAGCTGGTGTCGCGGAAGAACCGCTTGATCTCGCCGACCACCGTGGGCATCGCGAAGGTGGGGAACTCCACCCCGCGCTCCGGGTCGAAGCGGTCGATCGCCTTGATCAGCCCGATGGTGCCGACCTGGACGATGTCCTCCATCGGCTCGTTGCGGCTGCGGAAGCGCGCCGAGGCGTACCGCACCAGCGGCAGGTTGAGCTCGATCAGGGTGTCGCGGACGTAGGTGTGCTCGTCGCTGCCCGGCTCCAGGGCGGCCAGCCGCAGGAAGAGCGAGCGGGAGAGCGTCCGGGTGTCCAGTGCGGCCCCCTGGCCGCCCGCGGGGGCCTGCCCGGCCGCGGCGGGGGCGTCCGCGCGCTGGGCGGGGACCGCACCGCCGGGGACCGCGCCCTCCCCGGGCGCCGGGGCCCCGGTCACCGCCGGCTCGACCGCCACCGGGTCGATCACCGCCGTGTCGACCCCGGCCGGGTCGACCGCCACCGTCCGGACCGCCGCCGTGTCGACGGCGGCCGTGCTGTGGATCGCCGCAGTGCCCGCCTCGCCGGACATGCACCCACCCCCTCGTGACTGACTGTTGAACGGGCGCTGTCGCACGGCGGTTCCCGTGCGGCGCCCTCCCCCTCCATACCGGAACACAGTCCCCTGCAAACCCGAAGGTTGCAAGACGTCACGCGGTGGTAACGCGTAGCAATCCTGTCCGGGCGGGGGGAATTGCGGCAGTAGCGGGGGGTTTGTGAGGTTCAGTCTTCCCAGGAATTGCCGGTCCGAAGCCTCGTCAGGATCCGTGAGAGCAGCCGGGAGACGTGCATCTGCGACATCCCGAGCTCGGTGCTGATCTGCGACTGGGTCAGATTGGCGAAGAAGCGCAGCATGACGATCCGGCGCTCCCGCTCCGGCAGCTGCACCAGCAGGTGGCGCACCATGTCGCGGTGTTCGACCTCGGCCAGCGCGGAGTCCTCGTAGCCGAGCCGGTCGAGCAGGGCCAGACCGCCCTCGTGCTCCTGCGCGGCCTCCAGCGAGGCGGCGTTGTAGGCCCGGCCGGCGTCCAGGCAGGCGCGGACGTCCTCCTCGGGGATCCGCAGGCTGGCGGCGATCTCGGGCACTTTGGGCGCCCGCCCGTGGGTCACCGTCAGCTCCTCCATGGCCCCGCTGACCTGCACCCAGAGCTCCTGCAGCCGGCGCGGCACGTGCATGGTGCGGACGTTGTCGCGGAAGTAGCGCTTGATCTCGCCGAGGATGGTCGGCAGCGCGTACGTCGGGAACTGGACGCCCCGGCCGGGGTCGAAGCGGTCGATCGCGTTGATCAGCCCGATGGTGCCGACCTGGACGACGTCCTCCATGGGCTCGCTGCGGCTGCGGAAGCGGGTCGCCGCGTAGCGCACCAGCGGGATGTTGACCTCGATCAGCGCCGCCCGGATCCGCTCCCGCTCGGGGGCGTCCGCGGGCAGCTCGGCGAGCCGCTCGAAGAGCACCCGGGTGAGCGTCCGGACGTCCACGGCCGGGCGGCCCCCGGGGCCGCGCAGGCGGTCCGGCCGGAGCTCCCCGGCGGGGCTGATCACGGCCGCCAGCACCTCGTCCCCGGAGGGGCCGGGGGCGGCGGCTCCGGGTCCGGCCGGGGCGCCGAGCGCCGCGGCCCCGGGCTCCGGGGGCTCGATGCCGGCGTCCGGTGTGCCGGTGTCCGGTGCGCTGCCTGGTGTCCGCACGGACACGTCACCCCTCCCAATGTCGACAACGGTGGGACCTGCGGGATCGGGTGTCGCGTCTCGTCCCACCACCTCGCCATGATCCGGCAAAACCGGTCATAGCATCACAAGGCGGGCGTCATTCGGGCAAGCACCGCGCGGTGGTGTGTTGGTGCGGTGGCGAAGCTGTGCACAGCACTGGTTCCGGTACGCACGACGGCGCCCCGCCCGGGTCTCGGGCGGGGCACCGTAGGGCCGTACGGGGGTCTCCCGGGGGGTGGCGCCGGGGGTCAGACCTCGATGTCGGCGATCACCCAGGTGGCGAACTCGCGCCACTGGGCCGCCGCGGCCTGGTGGGCCGGATGGGCGATGTAGGACTGCAGCGCTTCACGGTCCTCGACCAGGCTGTTGATCGCGTAGTCGTAGGCGATGTCGCGGTCGGTGGTGTTCCAGCCGCACTCCCACTCGCGCAGCTCGGGGACGACCGGACCGAGCGCGGCGAAGGCCTCGGCGCCGGCGACCGCGCGCTCGTCGTCCTTGCCGACGCCTTCGTTGAGCTTGAACAGGACCAGGTGCCGGATCACGATGCCGCTCCTCGCGGACGGGGTTGAGGGTCCCGCCCACCGTAGCCGGTCCCCGACAGGCGGCCCCACCGGCCCCGGGCCCACCGGACCGACCGGCCCCGGACCTCCGGTCGGCGCTACTTCACCAGCCCGGTCATGAAGGTGCCGACCGCCTTGGCCGCGTTCGAGATGCCCTGGAAGCCCAGTTGGACGAGCTCGGCGGCCCGCTCGGGAGTGGCGATGATCGTGTAGAGCACGAAGACGAGCAGGATGACCATGCCGATCTTCTTCGCCTGCGCCATCCGGTGACCTTCCTCCCTGCTGTGGGGCGCCGCCGCTCGGTCCCCGAGCGCCCCTTTGCACGGGCAGCTTATCCACCGGACAGCCCATCAAGTGTGCGACGCGTTCACCCGGCGGGACGAAGGTCCCGCCGACAGGGGCCTTTCTCCGGGTGCCGGGAGCGGGGGCGGGGAGCAGGATGGTTGATGTGTCGGGGATCTGGCAGGAATCCCCGGCGCACGGATCCGGAGCTCCCCGCTGTGGGACCGGGTGTCGCGACTTCCCCCCGACGCGGCCCCGGTTGTGGGACTCCGCCGGGGGAGCGGCCGCCCCCCTGGCCGCTCCCCCTCCAGGCTCCGTATTCGAAGGCGTTGGTGGTCATCGGCCCCGGGTACGGGGCCTTTCGCCGTTCTGCGGGCGCACCGTTCGCGTCCGTCCCGCGGCGCTCTTCCGCGGTAATCCGTCCGCCCGCCCGTGCAAACGCCCCCGGGGAACGCCGAAGGGCCCGTCCGGATCGGACGGGCCCTCTGACTTCTGGCGGTAGCGGTGGGATTCGAACCCACGGTGGAGTTGCCCCCACACACGCTTTCGAGGCGTGCTCCTTTGGCCGCTCGGACACGCTACCGAGGGAGACTCTACCGGACGGGTGGGGCGGTCACGAAATCCGTATCGGGGGAGGGCCCGCGGTGACCGTCGAAGAACGCGCGGAGCTGCGCCGCGCACGCGTCCTCCAGGACGCCCATGATCACTTCGGGGCGGTGGTTGAGCCGGCGGTCGCGCATGACGTCGAAGAGCGAGCCGGCGGCCCCGGCCTTCTCGTCCAGTGCGCCGTAGACCACCCGGTCGATCCGGGAGAGCACGATGGCGCCGGCGCACATGGTGCAGGGCTCCAGGGTGACGACGAGGGTGCAGCCGCTGAGCCGCCATTCGCCGGTTCTGGCGGCGGCCTCGCGGATGGCGACCACCTCGGCGTGCGCGGTCGGGTCGCCGACGGCCTCGCGCTCGTTGTGGCCGCGGCCGAGGACGGTGCCGTCGGGGCCGAGGACGAGCGCCCCGACCGGGACGTCACCGGTGGCCGGTGCCAGTGCTGCCTCGGCGATGGCGAGGCGCATGGGCTCGACCCAGCGGTCACGGACCGGATCGGGGCGCACGGGGGCGGGCAGGGGGATCGGCTGAAGGGGGGACTGCATGGCATCCAGTCTCCGGCATCCGGGGGACCGGCCGGTCGGCGCGGGTCTCCGGGGCCGTCGCCGTCCGCTACCGGACCGCCTCCAGGACCTCGCCGCAGCCCAGCGCCTCGGCGATCTCCTCCAGCGCGTCGCCGGGGACGGCGCCCTCGCCGCTGAGCGCGAGCAGCTCCTCGGCGGGCAGGCCGAACTCGGTGAGCAGGTGCGAGTCGCCGAGCGGTCCGACCGGGACCCGCCCGCCGGGCGCGTCCTCGTCCTCGTCCTGCTCCTCGGCCGCGGCCTCCTCGTCCTCCAAGCGGTCGACGAGGTCGTCGATGTCGCCGAACTCGCTCTCGCCGGCCTGGTCGACCAGCTCGTCGGTGAGGACGGAGCCGTAGGAGCTGCGGGCCGCGGCGGCGCCGTCGGAGACGAAGATCCGCGGATCCTCCTCGCCGTCCACCCGGACGACGGCGAACCAGGCGTCCTCCTGCTCGATGAAGACCAGGACGCTGTCCTCGTCCTGCGCGGCCCCGCGGGCCAGGTCGGCCAGGTCGGCCAGGGTTTCGACGTCGTCGAGCTCCGTCTCGCTCACATCCCACCCGTCCTCGGTGCGAGCAAGCACTGCAGCGAAGTACGCCACCAGGGACACTCCCCAAGATCTCGGTCTCGGCTGTCGGCGCTCTCGGGCAACGCGGAACTGGCCGCCCCCGCGCCAGAGGCGGTCCGCTGTTCGGACCGTCCCATCGGAATCGTGACAGAAAGCCCGGCCTGGCGGGGGGTGTTCGGCAGCGCGTCTTTGCAGGTCGTGTCGGAAGGGCCGGCCGCGATCGGGTGAACGGAGCCACCCGTGGCCGCGACGCGCCGGGCGGCGGCCCCGCGAACCGCCGGTAACCGCTCGCGGGGCCGTCGGGGGCCCGTCAGATCCGGAAGGTTCGCATCCGCATCGCCTCGCGCATCCGTCGTTCCTTGGTCCGCCGGGGCTGCACCCGCTCCCGCAGCTCGCGCGCCTCGGCGAGCTCGCGCAGGAAGACGGCCCGCCGCTTGCGGCGTTCCGCCTCGGTCTCGGGCGGGGCCTGGGGCTCCTCCGTCGAGCCGCCCCCGGACACGCCCCCGGACATCGGCTTGCTCGTCATAGCGTCTGACATTCCCCGATCCGCCCGGTTGATACCACGGAAATGCCCCCGGACCGGACATTCGCGGTGTGTCACGGCGTGTCACCCCGTGTCACCGCTGGTCGTGGCGGGGCCCGCGCCGGGCTAACCTCGATGCATGCGGATCCACGTCGTCGACCACCCCCTGGTCGCCCACAAGCTCTCCACCCTGCGCGACGAGCGCACCGACTCGCCGACCTTCCGTCGCCTCACCGACGAGCTGGTCACCCTCCTCGCGTACGAGGCCACCCGGGACGTCCGCACCGAAGACGTGGAGATCACCACGCCCGTGGCGGTCACCACCGGCACCCGCCTGAGCTACCCCCGCCCGCTGGTGGTGCCGATCCTGCGGGCCGGCCTCGGCATGCTGGACGGCATGACCCGGCTGCTGCCGACCGCCGAGGTGGGCTTCCTCGGCATGGTGCGCAACGAGGAGACCCTGGAGGCCTCCACGTACGCCACCCGGATGCCGGACGACCTGTCCGGCCGCCAGGTCTACGTGCTCGACCCGATGCTGGCCACCGGCGGCACGCTGGTCGCGGCGATCCGGATGCTGATCGACCGGGGCGCCACCGACGTCACCGCCGTCGTGCTGCTGGCCGCGCCGGAGGGCGTCGCCGTGATGGAGCGCGAGCTGGCCGGGCTGCCGGTCACCGTCGTGACCGCTGCCGTCGACGAGCGGCTCAACGAGAACGGCTACATCGTCCCCGGCCTCGGCGACGCCGGTGACCGCCTCTACGGCACGGCCGGCTGAGCCCCCGTCCCACCCGAACGGACCAGAGCCCCCCGGCGCGCTGCCGGGGGGCTCTGCCGTGTGCGGCCGGGGCCGGCCTCAGCAGCTGCCGGTGGCGCTCGGGGCCGGTGAGGGCTTGGTGGCCAGGGCGAGTGCGGCGGCGGCCTGGGTCTCGTCGAGCAGCGTGTTGTAGCTGTCGCCGATGACGAAGTCCACCGAGGCGTCGGTCCGGGCGTCCGGGGTGGTGGTGGCGCCCGCGATCTGCGAGCCGACCAGCGTCAGCGCGCCGACCGCGGCCGGGCCGCCGATCACCTGGGCGGTGCCGGGCACCTTCTTGTCCAGCTCGGCGGGCGCGTTGCCGACCTTGCCGATGGTGAAGCCGCGCTTCTTCAGCTCCTCGGCGGTCCGCGCGGCGAGGCCCGACTTGGCGGTGGCGTTGTAGACGTTCACCGTCACGGCCGAGGGCTGGGGGACGGCCTTCGGGTCGACCGGGGCGCCGGGCGCACCCGGGGTGGGCTCGGGCGTCGGCGCGGCGAGCGGCTTGCCGGAGGGGGAGGCGCAGGCCTGCGCGGTGGCGTCCTTGCCGGCGCCGGTGAAGATCGACCACAGCTGCACCCCGCCGAGGCCGATCAGGGCCAGGGCGAGCATGATGCCGATCGCCGCGAAGACCTTGCGGCTCTTCTTCGGGGGCCGGCCGAGCCTGGGATAGGCGTTGCCGGTGATGCGGTACTGCTTCCCCTTCAGACCTTGGGGAGTCAACATGCTCACGGTTTGTCTCCCCCTCGTGCCGGGGCGGGGATCGGATGACGGAGGGCGGCCGGGGCGGGCTGGGCGCCACGGTTCGCGGCCGTAGTCAGCAGATTAGTGCGCTACGGCGGTGAAGGTACTAAATGATCATCATCCGGAGTACGCCGGTACCCGAACGGGGGATCGGAGCCGCTGCCGGAGTGCCGGGACGATCCCGTCCCGGCACGCTTGAACCGCCCTCCGGCGCTGGTCGGAGGGCGGGCGCTGCGAAGTGCGGGAGCGGCCCGTCACTCCATTTCGAGGACGCGGGCGTGCAGCACCTGACGCTGCTGCAGCGCCGCCCGGACGGCCCGGTGCAGGCCGTCCTCCAGGTAGAGGTCGCCGTGCCACTTCACGACGTGGGCGAAGAGGTCACCGTAGAAGGTGGAGTCCTCGGCCAGGAGGGTTTCCAGGTCGAGCTGGCCCTTGGTGGTCACCAGCTGGTCCAGCCGCACCGGGCGCGGGGCGACGTCCGCCCACTGGCGGGTGCTGGTCCGGCCGTGATCCGGGTAGGGCCGCCCATTGCCGATGCGCTTGAAGATCACACGGAAAGCCTACCGTTTGGGCGGTGGATGGCGCAGCAGCCGCGACGCCGCCACGCGCGGCGGTGTGAGCTGCGGGTGGACGATTGCCACGGTTTCATGGGAAATGTCGTGAACGTCGCCCGCCCCTTTCGGGTGGGTTCCGGTCCGGTCCGGGCCCATTCGGTCCTGTTCGGTCCGGTCCGGCCGGGTCGGACCGTCCGGGGCCCGTGCCCGGGAGGCCCCGCCGGGGAGCCCGGGAGGTCCCGCCGGAAACCCCGCCAGGAAGAGGGAGCCGCCATGTCCGCAGCCGAGACCCCGCCCGCCGCCGCCCTCCCGCCGGCGGTGCGGGAGATCGCCGACGGCTACGCCTTCACCGGGCCGGCCCTCGACCTCGGCGCGGTGCTGCTCGACGGCACCGCCCACCCGGACGCCCCGGTGCGCATCCCGCTCGGCGTGCTCAACCGGCACGGCCTGGTCGCCGGGGCCACCGGCACCGGCAAGACCAAGACGCTCCAGCTGATCGCCGAACAGCTCTCCGCGCAGGGCGTCCCGGTCTTCCTGGCCGACATCAAGGGCGACGTCTCGGGCGTCTGCGCGCCCGGCGTGCCCGGTGGGCGGACCGCGGCCCGGGCCGCCGAGGTCGGGCAGCGGTGGGAGGCCCGCGGCTGCCCGACCGAGTTCTGGTCGCTCGGCGGCCTGGGCGAGGGCATCCCGATCCGGGCCACCGTCACCAGCTTCGGCCCGCTGCTGCTCGCCAAGGTGCTCGACCTGAACGAGACCCAGGAGTCCTCGCTCGGCCTGGTCTTCCACTACGCCGACCGCCGGGGCCTGGAGCTGTACGACCTCAAGGACCTCACCGCCGTCATCTCCTTCCTCACCTCCCCCGAGGGCAAGGAGGAGCTGCGGACCGTCGGCGGCCTCTCCTCCGCCACCGCCGGGGTCATCCTGCGGGGGCTGACCGTGCTGGAGAACGAGGGCGCGGGCAGCTTCTTCGGCGAGCCGGAGTTCGACACCGCCGACCTGCTCCGGACCGCCGCGGACGGGCGCGGGGTGGTCTCGGTGCTGGAGCTGCCCGCCGTGCAGGACCGGCCGCGGCTGTTCTCGACCTTCCTGATGTGGCTGCTCGCCGACCTCTACCAGGAGCTGCCGGAGGTCGGCGACCTCGACCGGCCCAAGCTGGTGTTCTTCTTCGACGAGGCCCACCTGCTGTTCAAGGGCGCGTCCAAGTCCTTCCTGGAGTCGATCACCCAGACCGTCCGGCTGATCCGCTCCAAGGGCGTCGGGATCTTCTTCGTCACCCAGACCCCGCGGGACGTCCCGGCCGACGTCCTCGCGCAGCTGGGCAACCGGGTGCAGCACGCGCTGCGGGCCTTCACCCCGGACGACGCCAAGGCGTTGAAGGCCACCGTCTCGACCTTCCCCCGGTCCTCGTACGACCTGGGCGAGGTGCTGACCTCGCTGGGCACGGGCGAGGCCGTGGTCACGGTGCTCTCCGAACGCGGTGCGCCGACCCCGGTGGCGGCCACCCGGCTGCGGGCACCGCAGTCCCTGATGGGGCCGATCGAACCGGCCGCACTGCGCGCCGCGGTGGACGCCTCGCCGCTGACGGCCCGCTACCGGGACGCGGTCGACCGGGAGTCGGCGTACGAGAAGCTGGCGGCCCGGGCCGCCCGTCCTGCGGCGGCCCCGGTGCCGGGGCCCGCGGAGCCGTCCGGCGGCGGGCCCGCCGGGGAGTCTGCCGGGGAGTCCGCGGGTGAGGCCGACCGCGGGGAGGCTCGGGCGGGGCACGGGAGGAGCGGAAGGAGGGCGGGCTGCTCGGGTCGCTGCTGGGCAGCCCGGCGTTCAAGTCCTTCGCCCGCTCGGCCGGGACCCAGCTGGGCCGGGAGATCTCCCGCAGCATCTTCGGCACCTCGCGCCGGCGGCGCTGAGCGGCCCCCCGAGTCCGCCCGGGCGGCGGGCGCGGGGTGTCAGCCGCGCAGGGCGGCGCCGATGCGGTCCAGCGAGGAGAGCCGCATCAGCCCGTAGTTGTAGAACTCGACCTCCGGGACGCCCAGGCCGCGCAGCACCTCGATCTTGGCAGCGAGATTGGCCGGGCCGTCGCAGTCCGAGGCCATCGGGCGCAGGATCACCGCCATGTCCCGGGGCCGCACCCCGTGCAGGGCGAAGGCCGCGATCTTCTCGCGGACGGCCTCCGGGGTCGCCGCGTAGCCGAGCGTCTCCACCTGGTGGACGGCCTGCGCCAGCCGGGGCAGGTCGATGCCGGCGAGCCAGCCGGTGCCCGGGCCGCCGCCGTCCATGAAGCTCAGACGCATGCCGTGCCGCCCGGCCGCCTCGGCGACCTCCGCGGCCAGCGAGGTGACGGTCGCGGCCGAGGCGTCGACGTACGCGGCCAGGGCGCCGCCCGCGAGCTCGTCCAGCGCGCCCGGTTCGGCGGCCGCCGCGTCGTCGGCGAGCCGGCGGCGCAGCTCGTGCCGGACGGCGGAGCGCACCTCGTCGGCCGGGACGCCCGCGCGGACGGCGGCGGCGCGGCAGTGGTCGCAGAAGCAGAGGCCGAGCAGCGCCTCGGCGACCGGGCCCAGCTCCTCGAAGTAGCGCTCGTGGTGGTAGCCGTGGCGCAGGCCGTGGAAGTGCAGCGACTCGGCGCGGATCGCGTCCACGCCGTACCGGGCCAGCTCCTCGACCAGGGTCACGGCGTAGGCGCGGACCTCCGGGTGGGCCGGGCACAGTTCGGTGAGGTGGCGGTCGCCGAAGGCGTTGGCGGGGGCGCAGTCCGGGTGCTGGAAGCCGAGCCGGTCGTTGTGGCAGAACACCGTCCAGGCGTGCAGCTTCAGTCCGCGCCGGTCGGCCTCCGCGGCGGCCTCGGCGAAGGGGTCGCGGTCGCCGATCGCGGCGGCCGGGACGGGGGCAAGCCGGCGCCCGGCCCAGCGCGCCGGGTCCGGGCGGAAGTAGGCGGCGCCGGGTTCCAGGTAGCGGATCACCCGGCGCGGGTTGTGCGGGAAGACGTCGCGGGCCTCGTGGTAGACCGAGGCGAGGGTGACCCCGCCGACCCCGGCCCGGTCGGTCAGGTTACCGAAGAAGGTGTCGGCCCCCTCGTCGAGCAGATCGGTGGCGAAGGCGAGGACGGACGACTCCACGGTGCGGCTCCGGAGCAGGGGGCAGGGCCTCTCACGCTAGCCGCCGGGCCGGCAATGGTCTATACCTGGCTGCCCGCCCGGCGGGTCGCGGGCCCCTCAGATGCCCAGGTCGTCGAGCTCCTTGAGCAGCGCCGACCGCGAGCCCGGGGTGTCGGCGGCGGGCCGGTCGGCGGCCCGGGTGCGGGCGGTCCCCGGCGCGGATCCGCCGGCCGCGGCGGGCCGGGCGGCACGGTTGCGGAAGAACCAGGCGGCCGCCAGTCCGCCGATCAGCCCGCCGAGGTGCCCCAGCCAGCTGACGCCCTGGGCGCTCGGCAGCACGCCGACCAGCAGGGCCGAGTAGAGGACGCCGATCGCGATGCCGATCACCGCGTCCAGCAGGTTGCGGTCGAGGAAGCCGCGCAGCACCACGTAGCCGAAGTAGCCGTAGACCAGGCCGCTGGCGCCGGCCGTCACCGCCTCGGGGCGCTCGAACAGCCAGACCGTCAGGCCGCCCACCACGGTGATCATCAGGGTCGTCCAGAGGAACTTCCGCATGCCCCGGTACGCGGACAGGAAGCCGAACGCGAACAGCGGCCAGGAGTTGGCCTCGATGTGGTCCCAACCGAAGTGCAGGAAGGGCATGGTGAACATGTCCGGCAGCTCGTCGACGCGGCGCGCGGCGAGTCCGTAGTCGTACGAGAGTCCGTAGTCGTCCGCCCAGTTCACCAGCTGTACCGTCCAGATGACGGTCAGGAGGCCCAGCATGGCGAACAGCGCGCGGCGGGAGTCGGCGAGCAGCCGGGTGAATTTCGAGGCCATGCCGCCGACTCTAGAACGGCCTCCGTGACCGGCGCACCCCCTCGGGCCAGTCCGACGGCTCCGGCCGGGCGCGCGGTGCGAATCGTCGGAGCCCCCCTAGAGTGAGGCGCGTTCCGAGGTTCCGACCGTCCGCCGAGAGGTGAGCCCCATGACCGCCCGACCGCCGCTGCCGTACGCCTTCCTCCCGGAGGTCCCGTCCTTCGCGCTGACCAGCGAGGACATCACCGAAGGCGGCACGCTGGCCGCGGAGTTCGTCCACGCCGGCGGCAACCGCTCGCCGCAGCTGGCCTGGTCCGGGCTGCCCGGGGGCACCCGCAGCCTCGCCGTCACCTGCTTCGACCCGGACGCCCCGACCGGCTCCGGCTGGTGGCACTGGCTCGCCCTCGGCCTGCCCGCCGACACCGACGGCCTGGCGCGCGGCGCGGGGGATTCCGACGACACCCTTCCCGGCGCGGCCTCCTTCCACGCCCGCAACGACTTCCCCGGCCACAAGTACGACGGCGCCGCGCCGCCGCCCGGCGCGCCGCACCGGTACGCGTTCGCCGTCCACGCGCTGGACGTCGACCGCCTGGACGTCACCGCCGACACCCCGGCCGCCCAGATCGGCTTCCACCTCACCTTCCACACGCTGGCCCGCGCGGTGCTCACCGCCGAGTACGGCGTCTGAGCCCCGGCGCCGCGGCGCCGCCCGGACCGGTCAGCTCCCGCCGGCCGCCCGGGCGGCGCGCTCGCCCAGGGCGCGCAGGTGGCCGAGCAGTGCCACCGGCTCCTGCACCTCGAACTCGCAGCCCAGCATCAGCAGGCGCACCGCCAGCCACTCCAGCGAGTCGGCCCGGGAGACCAGTCGGCAGGAGCCCTCGTCGATCGGCTCGACCTCGGAGTCGCCGTAACCGCCGAGCCGCCGCCGGGCCTCGTCGGCCGGCATGTGCAGGGTGGCCACCAGGGTCGTGGTCGGCGCCAGCCGGCGGAGCTTGTCGGAGACGAAGGCGGCGGCGTCCCCGGCGGGCAGTTCGCGCGGCGCCGAGCGGGCCCCGGTGGCGAACGGGTCGCTGATCCGGTCCACCCGGAACAGCCGCCAGTCCTCCCGGTGGAGGTCCCAGCCCACCAGGTACCAGCGGCGCCCGGCCGCCACCAGCCGGTTGGGCTCGACCTGGCGCCGGGTCTCGGCGCCGTTCCCCGCCCGGTAGTTGAAGCGCAGCCGCTCCTTGTTGGTGATCGCGTTGGCGAGCACGGTGAGGTCCTCCGGGTCGACGGTCGGAGTGCTCCCGTTGTCCCACAGCAGCGGCACCGTCGCCGTGTTGAGCGAGCCCACCCGGTGCCGCAGCCGGGACGGCAGCACCTGGAGCAGCTTGCCCAGCGCCCGCACCGACGCCTCCTCGATGCCCACCACCGGGTGCCCGGCCGCCGCGCGCAGGCCGACCGCGATGGCCACCGCCTCCTCGTCGTCCAGCAGCAGCGGGGGCATCGCCGCCCCCGCGACCAGCCGGTAGCCGCCGATCGCGCCCATCGTCGCCTCGACCGGGTAGCCCAGCCCCCGCAGCCGGTCGACGTCCCGGCGGATCGTCCGGGTGCTCACCTGCAGCCGGTCGGCCAGTTCGCTGCCGGGCCACTCGCGCGGCGTCTGCAGCAGGGACAGCAGGCTCAGGAGTCGTGCCGGGGTGTCTGTCATGCCGTCCAGGATGCCGGACAACTGGGACAGGATCTGGCCTACATGACCTCTACCGTCGGAGACGTGGAAACGACCGGGACGAAGACTGTGGACGAGACGGCTGTGGACGGGAAGCACGTGAAGGTGGAGCGGGTGGACGAGGGGGCGGCTGCGGCCGGGGCACCCGGGGGGAAGGACACGGCCGTGGCGCAGGAGAACGGAACGCGGATCGGCGCGCGGGACGGCGGGGCGGTCGAACGGACCGGGTCGGCGGCCGACGCCGACCGCCGGCGGTGGATCGCCCTGGCGATCGTGATGACGGCCTCCTTCATGGACCTGGTCGACGTCACCATCGTGAACATCGCCGTCCCCAGCATCCAGGCGGAGACCGGCGCCTCGTTCAGCGCCATCCAGTGGGTCACCGGCGGCTACGCCCTGGCCTTCGCCATCGGCCTGATCACCGGTGGACGGCTCGGCGACATCTACGGCCGCAAGCGGCTCTTCCTGCTCGGCATCGGCGGGTTCACCGTCGCGTCCGCGCTCTGCGGCTTCGCCACCGGCGCCGAGATGCTGGTCGCCACCCGCGTCCTGCAGGGCGCCACGGCCGCGCTGATGGTGCCGCAGGTGCTGTCGATCATCCACGCGAGCTTCCCGGCGGAGGAGCGCGGCAAGGTGTTCGGCATGTTCGGCGCGGTGGTCGGCCTCGGCGCCGTCTCCGGGCCGCTGATCGGCGCGCTGCTCACCGAGTGGGACCTCTTCGGCCTCGGCTGGCGGCCGATCTTCCTGATCAACCTGCCCGTCGGCATCGCCGGGCTGCTGCTCGGCCGCGCGTTCATCAGCGAGTCCAAGGCCGAGAAGGCGCTCAAGCTCGACCTGGTCGGGATGGCCCTCGCCAGCATCGGCCTGCTGATGCTGCTGTACCCGCTCACCCACGGCCGCGAGGCCGGCTGGCCGCTCTGGGGCCACCTGTCGATGATCGGCAGCCTGCCCGTGTTCGCGCTGTTCGTGCACTACGAGCGGATCAAGACGCGGCGCGACGGCTCGCCGCTGGTCGAGCTGGCGCTGTTCCGGGTGAAGAGCTTCGCGGCGGGCATCGGCGTCCAGCTGACCTTCGGCGTCGTCACCGGGATCTTCTTCCTGGTCTGGACCCTCTACATGCAGCTCGGCCTCGGCTGGAGCCCGCTGAAGGCCGGCACCACCGGCATCCCGTTCTCGATCGCCGTCTCCACGGCGGCCGGCCTCTCCGTGCAGCAGCTGGTGCCGCGCTTCGGCCGCAAGGTGCTGCAGGCCGGTGCGCTGGTGATGGCCGCGGGCGTCCTCGTCTACATCTGGGAGGCCGACCGGTACGGCACCGCCATCGCGCCCTGGCAGATGGCGCTCCCGCTGGTGGTGATGGGCCTCGGCATGGGCCTGATCGTCGCGCCGATCACCGACGCGGTGCTGGCCGAGGTGCCGCGCGAGCACGCCGGCTCGGCCTCCGGGCTGATCAACACCGTCAACCAGCTGGGCCTGGCGCTCGGCCTGGGCCTCGTCTCCATCGCGTTCTTCGGGATCCTGGACGACACCGCCCCCGGGACGGCGCCGGGCATCGCGTACGGGGACGCCTTCGTGAACGCCCTGTGGTGGGTCGTCGGGGTGCTGGCCGTGGTGTTCCTGCTGATGTTCGCACTGCCGCGGCGCCGGAGCGCGGGGGCGGACGGCTCCGGGACGGCCGAGGTCTTCGCGGTCTCCGACGGCTCCGGCGGCTCCGGCGTCGAGGGTGACGGGTCCGAGGGCGGTCCGGCCGGGTCGTCGTCGGCGAAGGAGCCGGTGCTCGTCTGAGCCCTCCGTGGTGCCGGGGGCCCCGACCGCTCTGTGCGGTCGGGGCCCTCTCGCTTGCGCGCCGGGCCTGCTTGCGGGCCGGGCTTGCGGGCCGCCGGGTTCGGGGTGGGGCGCGGGCATCGGGGCGGGGCGGGGCGGCAAGGTCGGTGCGGTGCGGGTGGGCGGTGGCGGTCTTATCGGGCCAGACTGGAAGGGCCATGCACCGTACGCCCGTGGAGTCCTCCGTGCTCAGGTCGGTCGGCCACGACCCGGCCCGGCTGATCCTGGAGCTGGAGTTCACCGGCGGCCACGTCTACCGCTACGCCCGGGTGCCGGCGGCCGTGCACCGCGCGCTGCTGGCGGCGCCCAGCCACGGCCGGTACTTCAACGCCGCGATCCGCGACCGGTACGCCTACCGCCGGGTGCTCTGAGTCCCGGACCTCCGTCCGGGGCCGCTACTTCCTGGCCTGCGCGGCCGTCTCCTTCGCCGCCCGCTTCGCCTCCTGCTTGAAGGCGCGCACCTTCTCCAGGGACTCCGGGCCGGTGATGTCCGCCACCGAGCGGTACGAGCCCTCGTCGCCGTACGAGCCGGCCGCCGCCCGCCAGCCGTCCGGCTGCACGCCGTACTGCTTGCCGAGCAGGGCGAGGAAGATCTGCGACTTCTGCTTGCCGAAGCCCGGCAGCGCGGTGAGCCGGTTGAGCAGCTCCCGTCCGGTGCTCGCGTCGCGCCAGACCGCCTCGGCGTCCCCGTCGTACTGCGCCACCAGGTACTGGCACAGCTGCTGGATCCGCTTGGCCATCGCCGCCGGGTAGCGGTGCACGGCGGGCTTCTGCGAGAGCAGCGCGACGAACGCCTCCGGGTCGTGCACGGCGATCTCGTGCGCGTCGAGGTCGTCCCGGCCGAGGCGCTGCGCCACCGTCAGCGGGCCGGCGAACGCCCACTCCATCGGTACCTGCTGGTCCAGCAGCATCCCCACCAGGGCCGCCAACGCGCTCCGTCCGAGCAGCGCGTCCGCTTCGGGCTCCTGTGCGAGCCGCACACTGACGTCCATGGGCCGGGCCTCCTCCGGTCGGCGATCCGCGCCCAGTCTGGTGGACGGGCCCGGCCGATGCGCGGTCAACACGCGGTACGGCCGTTCGGCTCAGATCACCCGTGCGCTGCCGCCCGGGGCCGCGCCGGGGCCCGCGCCCGGGTCGACGGCGTCCGGTGGGGCGGCGTCCGGTGGGGCGGTGGGTGCGGGGATGAGGGACGCAGGTACCACGGGTGCCGGGCCGAAGGGCGCAGGTGCGGCAGGTGCCGGGCCGGGGTTGCCGCCCGCACGGTGCGCGGCCCGGCCGCGGACGGGGACGAGCTGTCCGGTGGCGGCGAGGGCGAGCCGGGAGAAGAGCGTGCCCGAGAAGCCGAAGAGCAGCGCGATCGCCAGCGAGATCGGCTGCTCGGGCGCGTTCCACGAGTTGTGCAGGAACACCTGGCCGAGCAGGTTGAGTTCGGGGTCGGCGAGCATCCGCACCAGCAGCAGGCCGCCGGGCGCGGCCAGCGCGCCGCCCACCGGCGCCAGCACCAGCACGCCCCACGAGGACGGCCGCTGCGACCCGCGCATCACCCCGATCAGTGGCGACAGGAAGCCGCCCAGGCCGCCCACCAGCATCGACAGCCGGTGGTCGAGCACCATCCCCATCAGCAGCACCGCACCGATCCCGGTCAGCGCCAGCCAGAGGGCGATCCGCTGCAGCTCGTACTCGCGCTCGAAGGCGCTGTCCTCGCGCTCGTGGAACTGCTCGGTGGTGGCGATCAGCAGGGCCCGTTCGGCGGCCGGATCGCCGGTGGAGGTGTGCAGTTCGCCGGCCAGCAGGTCGTTGGTCGGGTCGTCGTCGGTGGTGATCCGCAACCGGAGCGCGTGGCAGCGCAGGGTGATCTCCTCCGGTCCCTCCAGGCGCAGCAGTTGGCGCTCCACCCCGTGCAGCACCCGCCAGGCGGCGGCCAGTTTGGAGAGCGGGATGGCGATCACCCAGCGGCCCGGGAGGAGCCGCCAGACGACCTGGCCGCTCACTTCGAGGTTGTCGAGCCGTTCGGAGGCCGCCCGCAGCGCGGCCGCCCGGACGAGGTCGGCGGGGGCCGCCGGCGGGGCGGGAGGCTCGCCCGTCGCGGGCGCGGCGGGGGCCGGTGCGTCCGTGGCGGGAGGGGCGAGGCCGGCGGAGAGGACCGTGATGCGCGCCCGGCAGTCGTGGATGCGCGCCTGCAGCAGTCGGTAGCGGGGTGCGGCGATCAGGCCGCGGCTGGTCATGTAGACGACGAACAGGTAGCAGGCGCAGACCGCCTCCAGCGCCCAACGCCCGTCCCGTACGAGGTGGTCGTGCACTCGCGGGCCCCCTTGGTCTTCCTCTGGCTCTGACTCCGGCTCTTCCTCTGGTTCTTCCTCGGTCCTCCGTGTCCGCATCGCCCTGCCATCCTCCTCCGGGCGGGCCGATCCGGATACGGGGCCGAACGGGTGATCCGGGGCGCAAGAGGCGTGCGGTGCGGGGCAATTCGCACAGGTGATCAGGTGGGGGCCATGAATTGGTTCATCGGTTCGAATCAGTCCCCCGATCTTGTTCGCCTGCTGCGTTTCGCAGGTGGGGGCGCCGGGTGTCGGGTAATGCTGAGCCGACCGGGTGGTCCGTCCCGCAGGTCCGCCGCTGATGACACGTCAAGAAAGGCTCGCCCGAAGTGACTCAGCCGTTCGAACTGCCCGCCTTCTACATGCCGCATCCGGCGCGGCTGAATCCGCACCTGGAGCACGCGCGCGACCATTCGACCGACTGGGCGCGGCAGATGGGAATGCTGGAGGGGTCGGGCGTCTGGGAGCAGGCGGACCTCGACGCGCACGACTACGGACTGCTCTGCGCGTACACGCACCCCGACTGCTCGGCCGAGGCGCTGGCGCTGGTCACCGACTGGTACGTGTGGGTGTTCTTCTTCGACGACCACTTCCTTGAGGTCTACAAGCGGACCAACGACCGGGAGGGCGGCAAGGCGTACCTGGACCGGCTGCCGCTGTTCATGCCGGCCGACCCGGACGCGCCGATGCCCGAGCCCACCAACCCGGTCGAGCAGGGGCTGGCGGACCTCTGGCGGCGGACCGTGCCGACGATGGGCGAGGGCTGGCGGGTCCGGTTCGCCGAGTCCACCCGGAATCTGCTGAACGAGTCGCTGTGGGAACTCTCCAACATCAACGCCGGGCGCATCGCCAACCCCGTCGAGTACGTCGAGATGCGCCGCAAGGTGGGCGGCGCGCCCTGGTCGGCGGGCCTGATCGAGTACGCGGCGAGCGCCGAGGTGCCCGCGCAGGTCGCAGGGTCGCGCCCGCTGCGGGTGCTGATGGACGCCTTCGCGGACGGGGTGCACCTGCGCAACGACCTGTTCTCGTACCAGCGGGAGGTGGAGGACGAGGGCGAGCTGAGCAACGGCGTGCTGGTCCTGGAGACCTTCCTCGGCTGCTCGACGCAGGAGGCCGCGGAGGCCGTCAACGACCTGCTCACCTCGCGCCTGCACCAGTTCGAGAACACCGTGTTCGCCGAGCTGCCGCCGCTGTTCGCCGAAGCCGGGCTCGGCCCGGAGGACTGTGCGCGGGTGATGGCGTACGTCAAGGGACTGCAGGACTGGCAGGCCGGCGGCCAGGAGTGGCACATGCGCTCCAGCCGGTACATGAACGGCGGTGGGGCGAAGGAGAGTTCGTCCCACTGGTGGGATCCGTTCGCGATCGGCGGGGTGGGGACGTCCGCCCTGGACATCCTCGGCTCCGGGGTGCTGCGGGAGAGCGGGCTGGGGGACCTGGCGCGCGGCGGCGGGGTGCCCGGGGGTAGGGCGTCCGGCGGCGGGGTGCGCGAGGGGGGCGTGGAGGTGGGCGGCGACCCGGGTGTGCGCCGGGCCCGGTCGTACAGCCACGTCCCGTTCCGGCCGGTCGGACCCTCGCAACTGCCCGCGTTCGAGCTCCCGTTCACCGTGGAGCCGAGCCCGCACCTGGACGCCTCCCGGGAGCACGCCGCCGACTGGGCGCGCGCGATGGGCATGCTGGAGGCCCAGCCCGGGATCGCCGGCTCGGGCGTCTGGACGGCCGAGAAGCTCGCCGACTACGACTTCGCGCTCTGCTCGGCCGGCATCCACCCGGACGCCACCGCCGAGCAACTCGACCTCACCACCGACTGGTTGACCTGGGGCACCTACGCGGACGACTACTTCCCCGCGGTGTTCGGACGCGGTCGGGACCTCGCCGGGGCCAAGCTGGCCAACGACCGGCTGTCGGAGTTCATGCCGCTGGACGGCAGCACCCCGCCCGCCCCGGCCAACGCGCTGGAGCGCGGGCTGGCCGACCTGTGGACCCGGACGGCCGGCCCGATGGTGCCCGGGGCGCGGCGACGGTTCCGCTCGGCCGTGGAGAACATGACGCTCAGCTGGTTGTGGGAGCTCAACAACCAGGCGCAGCACCGCATTCCGGACCCGGTCGACTACATCGAGATGCGCCGCAGCACCTTCGGCTCCGACCTGACCATGAGCCTCGCCCGGCTCGCGGACGGCGGCCAGGTGCCCGAGGAGATCTACGAGAGCGGGTCGATGCGCTCGCTGGAGAACGCCGCCGCCGACTACGCCTGCATGATGAACGACCTGTACTCGTACCAGAAGGAGGTCGAGTACGAGGGTGAGGTGCACAACCTGGTGCTCGTGGTGCAGAACTTCTTCAACTGCGACTACCCGGCCGCCGTCCGCATCGTCGACGACCTGATGCACTCCCGGCTGGCCCAGTTCCAGCACGTCGCCGCCGAGGAACTACCGGTCCTGTACGGAGACTTCGGCCTCGAACCGGACGCGCGCAAGGCGCTCGACGGGTACGTGGGCGAGCTGGAGGACTGGCTCGCGGGCATCCTCGTCTGGCACCGGGACTGCCGCCGCTACGGCGCGGAGGACCTGCGGCGGCACTTCGGCGTGGACGCGGTGGACGCCGTGGATGCGGTGGCGGCCGGGGTCGGTGCGGCGGGAGAGGTGGCCGAGGTCGCGGTGCCGGGGGTGCCGGGGGTTCCGGGGGTGCCGGCGGCTCCGGGGTCGGCCGGTGGGGCGGCGGTGGAGGAGGTGCCGGTGTTCGCGGGTGCGGGTGCGGGTGCGGGCGTGGGTGCGGTGGTGGGTGCGGTGGCGACCGGTCCGACCGGGCTGGGGACGTCGGCGGCCCGGCCCGTTCGGGCGGCGGCCCCCGAGGCGCCGCGCCCGGACGAGCTGCACCGGCCGGCCGCGCTCGGCGCGGTGCCGGTGGTCGGCGGGTTCGGCACGGCGGGCGCCCGGCCGCCGGTACCCGCGCCGAACGCGGACCTCTCCTCGCCGGTGGGGTGACCGCCCGGGGCCGCGCACGGGTGCGTGCGGGTCCCCGGCCGACCCGGGGCCCGTCGGACGGAAGTCCGGCGGGCCCCGCGCGTTCCCCGGGTCCCGGCCCGGGTCCCGCGTCCCGCCTCCCGCGTCCCGGTCGGTCCGCGCGCGACCGCGGGGCGTACTGGCTAGGGTGACGAATCGGGGCAGAACGGAACCGTCCGCCGGAAACGAGAGGGTGGAGAGATGGCCGCGCTAGCAGAGGGCACCCCGTGCTGGGCCGATGCGATGTTCGCCGACCTGGAGGGCGCCAAGGCGTTCTACGGGGATGTCCTGGGCTGGACCTTCGGCGAGAGCAGCAGCGAGTACGGCAACTACACGCAGGCGTACTCCGGCGGCAAGGCGGTGGCCGCCATCGTCCCGCCGATGCCGGGCCAGGACGCGCCGCCCGCGGCCTGGTGCCTCTACCTGGCCTCGCCGGACGCCGCCGCCACCGCCGAGCGGATCAGTGCCAACGGCGGCGAGGTGATGATGGGCCCGCTGACGGTCGGCGACTTCGGCACGATGGTGATCGCCAAGGATCCGGGCGGCGTCGTCTTCGGGGTCTGGCAGGCCGGCACCCACGAGGGCTTCGAGAAGATCGGCGAGCCGGGCGGGTACGCCTGGGCCGAGGTGCTGACCCGCGAGTCGGAGAAGTCCGACGCGTTCTTCCCGGCCGTCTTCCCGTACGGCGCCAAGCGGATGGACGAGGACCAGGTCGACTACCGGCTGTTCCTGCTCGGCGAGGAGCCCGTGCTCGGCCGGATGCGGATGGGGCCGGACGAGCTCCCGCCCGGGGCGCCCTCGTACATCAGCGTGCTGTTCGCCGTCGACGACTGCGACGCGGCCCTCGCCCGGGCCGCCGGGCGCGGCGGCACGGTGCTGTTCGGTCCGATGGACAGCCCTTATGGCCGCTTCGCGGCGGTCGCCGACCCGCAGGGTGCACCGTTCGGCCTGATCGACCTGGCCCGGACCGAGGGCGAGGAGCCCACGATGGTGGACGTGGCCTGACCGCGGCGGGACCGGGCGCCGGGACCGCGGATCCTCGGGCGCCCCGACTCCTCGGACGGCGGCCCGGCACCCGGGGTTCGGAACCCCGGGCGCCGGGCCGCTCTCAGACCCGGGGGCCGGCCGCCGCGGTGCGCTCCGCCCTGGCCTCCAACCGGAGGACGTGGGAGAGCTCGATGCCGTCGATGACGCAGTTCAGGCCCTCGTCGAAGGCGCGGTCGCGGTCGTAGTCACCCTGGGCCTGGATCGCCGAGTACAGGCGCTGGAGGCGCGGGTGGCCGCTGGTCGCCTCGATGGCGAGGGGCAGCAGTCGGCGCACCCATTCGTGCTCGCCCTGGCCGTGCCGGGTGACCGTGGTCAGCCAGGCGGCCTCGCTGCTGGCCGTGCCGATGACGTACGCGAAGACGATGGTCATCGCCTCGCTGGCCTCCAGCAGCTCGAAGCCGTCCTCCTCCAGGATGGCGAGCATCGCCTCGGAGAGCCGCATCATGTTCGGCCCCAGGTAGGCCAGCCCGAGATCGCCGAGGACGTTGACCAGCCACGGGTGCCGCAGTGCGGTCTCGCGCATGGTCCGGGCGGTGTCGACCATCGCCGGACGCCAACCGGGTGCGGCGTCGGGGTCGGGCAGCCGCAGTTCGCCGAAGACCGTGTCCACGACGAGTTCGAGCAGCTCCTCCTTGTTCGCCACGTGGGTGTACATCGACGTGGCGCCCGCGTTCAGACGGGCTCCGAGTCGGCGCATGCTGAGGGCGTCGAGGCCCTCGGCATCGAGGATCGCGACCGCCTCGGCCACGATCTGCTCCCGGCTGAGAGCCGGTTGGTCCCGCCGCCGGGCCCGCTGGGGCCTGGTCCACACGGACGGGATCTGCTGGCTTTCGGCCGGCAAGGCGGCCTCCTCTCGGGTCCGGGCGCGCCCCGGAACACCACCATAGCCGCGCCCCGCACACCGTACGGCGCTCCGTACACCGTGCGCATGAACCGAACGCCGTGCGCTTTACGTACAGTGTGCGCGCTCCGTACAGTGTGCGGAGCGCGCACACCGTTCAACGTGGGGACGGGGTTCGGTGTGCCCGCACAGCGTGCGTGCGTCACGGGGGTGCGCACAGCGCGCGGTCAGCGGGGCAGCGGCAACGGCGGCAGATCGTCCAGGTGGTCGTCGGGTGCCAGCGTGCTGCCCTGCCCGAACGCGGTGGCGAACGCCGCTGCACCCAGGGCTTCGACGGCCCGTGCGGTGATGCGGTCGACGTCGCCGCGTTCGGCCTGCGGGAGCGGTGAGCCGACCGACTCCCGGACGGCACTCGCCGTACCGAGCAACCGGGCCGCCTGTTCGGCGGACCCGGGGTCCGCGGTGCTTCCGGTGCTCCCGGAGCCCGCGGAGGGTCCGGGGCTCGCGGCGCCTCCGGAGGTTGTGGGGCCTCCGTAGAGCGACTGGGCCCCGGCCAAACCCTCCAGCGCGAGCGCGACCGCCCGGGGGTCACCCGTCCGGCGGGCCGCGGCCAGCCCTTCCAAGTGCCACGACCGGGCCCGGTCGGCGTCGCCGCGCTGTTCCGCGCCGAAGCCGAGCTCGGCGAGCACCAGGGCGGCCCCGGAGTCCACGCCCTGCCGGCGGTTCCAGTCCAGCCAGGGACGCAGGTGCGCCTCGGCGGTGTCGGGGTCGCCCGACCGCCGGGCACCCAGGGCGAGCCCGATCACGGCGAACTGCTCCGCGGGCCGGTGGGACTGCTCCGCGGCCAGCCGCCGGGCCCGCTCGTGGTGCTCCGCGGCGGCGGCGTACTCGCCGCGCAGCAGTGCGATCCGGCCCAGCCGCGACAGCCGGAACGAGACGTCCGTCCAGAGGTGGAGCTCCTCCGCCAGCCGCACGCCGTCCTGCTGAAGCCGGGCCGCCGCTGTGTAGTCGCCGGCGATCTCGGCCAGCACACCGAGCTGGTCGGCGGCCTGCAGCCGGCCCCAGCCGTCGCCGAGTTCGGCGAACCGGGCCGCGCTGTCCACGGCGTGCAGCCGCAGGCCGGCGAGGTCGCCCCGGTAGAGGGCCTGGGTGGCCAGGGTGCTCCGGGTGGCGGCGATGCCCCAGTGGTCGTCGGCGGCCCGGAACTCGGCGAGCAGGGCCTCGGTGCGGTCGGTCCGCGACAGCTCGGCGAAGCCGCAGCGGGCGAGCTCCAGGAACCAGCGGGCCCGGGCGTCCGCACCCTCCTGCCTCCAGTCGTCGGCGGTCCGGGCCTGCGCCTGCCCGCCGTCACCGGTCAGCAGCGCGAAGGCGGCCTGCCGGGCCAGCGCGCCGGCCCGGGCGGAGGAGGGCGCGGGGGCGGGTACGGGGGCGGGGGCGGGGGTCGTCGACCGGAGGGCCAGGTCGAACGCGCGCCGGGCCTCGTCGAGCCGTCCGCGCAGGAACCAGTACCAGGTCAGCGCGTTGACCAGGCGCAGCGCCCCTGCTCCACCCGCCGCACCGTCACCCGCCGCCGCAGGTCCGCAGTCGGCGCGGGCGGAGGTGTCGGCGGAGTCGGAGGTGTCGGGGGAGTCGGGGGACTCGGTGGTGCCGCCGCCTCCCGTGCTCGCTGCGAGGGCGGCGCGCAGGTTGGCGCTCTCGGTGTCGAGCCGCCGCAGCCAGGAGCGCTGCTCGGGGCCCCACAGCAGGGGCTCCGCCCGTTCGGCCAGCGCGGTGAAGTGGGCGGCGTGCCGGCGGCGGGCGAGCCGCGACTCACCGGCCAGGTCGAGGCGCTCCAGGCTGTAGGCGGCGACCGACTCCAGCATCCGGTACCGGGCTCCGTCCGGGTCGTCCCGCATGGTGACCAGCGAGCGGTCCACCAGCCGGGTGAGCACGTCGAGCACGGTGTCACCGGGGACGTCCGGTGCCGCGCAGACCTCCTCGGCGGCGGCCAGGGTCCAGCCGCCGGCGAAGACCGACAGCCGCCGCAGGACGGTGCGCTCGGGGTCGGTCAGCAACTCCCAGCTCCAGTCGATCACCGCACGCAGGGTGCGCTGACGGGCGGGGGAGTCCCGGCGTCCGGCGTTGAGCAGGCGGAAGCGGTCGCCGAGGCGTTCGGCCAACTCGTGGACGCCCAGGGCGCGCACCCGGGCGGCGGCGAGTTCCAGGGCGAGCGGGATGCCGTCGAGGCGTTCGCAGATGCGGGCCACCGCGTCGGCGTTGGCGGGGCCGAGCGCGAAGCCGGGGGAGGCCGCCGCGGCCCGCGCGGCGAAGAGCCGGACGGCGTCGGACTCGGGCAGCGGCTCGACCGCGTGCAGCAGTTCGCCGGAGATCGCCAGCGGCTCCCGGCTGGTGGCCAGGATCCGCAGGTCGGGGGCGTGGCGCAGGAGCCGTTCGGCCAACTCGGCGACGGGCTCCACGAGGTGCTCGCAGTTGTCCAGGACGAGCAGCAGCCGGCGCGGGCCGAGCGCCTGGGCGAGCCGGTCGGCCGCCCGGCGCGGCGGCAGGTCGGCGACGGCGTGGTCGCGGATCCCCAGCGCCTCGGCGACGGCCGCGGCGACGTCGTCGACGCCGCCTGCACCCCTGCTTGCGCCCCTGTCGGCGTTGCGGCCCGCTCCCGCGTCGCGACCCGACTCGGCGGTCTCTGCGGCGAGTTCGACCAGCCAGACCCCGTCCGGGAAGGCGTCCGCAGCGGCTGCATCCGCAGCGGAGACGGCAGAGGGGGCGGAGACGGCGGAGGTGGAGGAGACGGCAGAGACGGCAGCGGCGGCGGCCGCCAGGGCGAGTCGGGTCTTGCCGACGCCGCCCGGCCCGGTGAGGGTCACCAGGCGTCCGGTGGCCAGCAGTTCGCCGATCCGGGCGACCTCCGTGCGGCGGCCGACCAGGTCGGTCGTCGCGGCCGGCAGGTTGCCGGACGTCGCCCGGGTCGCGGGGGTGGCGGCGGCCGGGGCGGGGGTCAGAGCGGGGTCCTGGCGGAGGATCGCCCGGTGCAGGGCGACGAGTTCGGGGCCGGGATCGAGGCCGAGCTCCTCGGCGAGGTGGTCGGTGAGTTCGCGGTAGCCGTCCAGCGCCTCGGTCTGGCGCCCGGCGCGGTAGAGCGCGCGCAGGTGCACCGCGCGGAGCCGTTCACGCAGCGGGTGCTGTCGGACGTGATCTCCCAACTCGTCGGCGAGCAACCGGTGTTCGCCGAGCTCCAGGCGTATGTCGGCGAGTTCCTCCAGGGCTGTCAGCCGCTGCTCGTCGAGGCGGGCGCCGACCGTCTCGGCGAAGGTCTCGTCGCGGAACTCGGCGAAGGCCGGCCCGCGCCAGAGCGCCAGGGCGTCCGACAGCAGGCGGGCCCGGCCGCGCGGGTCATCGGTCCGGCGGGCCCGTGCGGTGAGCTCGGTGAACCGGCCCGCGTCCACGGCCGGGTCCGGCACCTCCAGCAGGTAGCCGGCCGGACGGCGGGCCACCAGGGCGCGGCCGCCGGGCTCGCCCAGTTCCAGGGACCGGCGCAGCTGCGAGACCTTGGTCTGGAGCGTGTTGGCCGCATTGCCGGGCACCGCCTCGCCCCACAACTCGTCGACCAGGCGGTCGGCCGCGACAGGCTGCCCGTGGTGCGCCAGCAGGACGGCCAGCAGGGCGCGGACCTTCGGTTCGCGGACGGCGACCGGGGCCCCCTCGTCGGTACGGACCTGGAGCGGGCCCAACACTTCGAAGTGCATGACGCCACGTTAACCCCCGTGCGGACAGCGCCCGTGCGCGGCCGTGCGTGCACCGTCAGCGGCTCGTGCGCGGCCCCCGGCAGAGTCGTCCTCGTCACCAGGAACGGCCCCGCCGAACCGGCCGGACGGCCCCGACGAACCGAGGAAGCCCACCATGCCGAACACCCCGAGCACCGCCGACACTCCGAGCACCGCCGCCGCCCCGAGCACCGCTGCCACCCCGAGCACCGCCACCGCCGACACCCCGAGCACCGCCACCGCGGGCGCCCTGTTCTCCCGTGAGATCCAGCTGGCCGCCCGCCCGGTCGGCGAGCCCACAGCCGACACCTTCGAGCTGGTCCGCACCCGGGTGCCGGAGCCGGCCGAGGGCGAGATCGTCGTCCGCAACACCTGGATGTCGGTCGACCCGTACATGCGCGGCCGGATGGACGACGCGCCCTCCTACATCCCGCCGTTCGAGCTGGGCGCGGCGCTGGAGGGCAGCGCGGTCGGCACGGTCGTCGCCTCGCGCTCGGCGGCGGTGCCGGTCGGCGCGACCGTGTCGCACTTCCTCGGCTGGCGCGAGTACGCGGTGCTGCCGGCCGCCGCCGCGACCGTGGTGGACACCGACCTCGCCCCGGCGCAGGCGTACCTGGGGGCGCTGGGCACCACCGGACTGACCGCGTACGCGGCGCTGACCGAGATCGCCCCGGTGCGGGAGGGCGACACGGTGTTCGTCTCCGCGGCGGCGGGCGCGGTCGGCAGCGTCGCCGGGCAGCTGGCCCGCAGGCTGGGGGCGGCCCGGGTGATCGGTTCGGCCGGCGGACCGGTCAAGGCGGCGAAGCTGGTGGCGGACTTCGGGTACGACGCCGCGATCGACTACCGGGCCGGCGGCCTGGAGGAGCAGTTGGCCGAGGCCGCGCCGGGCGGCATCGACGTCTACCTGGACAGCGTGGGCGGGGACCACCTGCGGGCCGCCGTCGCCGCGATGCGCCCCGGCGGCCGGATCGCCCTGGTCGGCGCGATCAGCGGCTACAACGACACCGCCCCGGCGCCGGGGCCCGACAACCTGTTCCAGGCGGCGGCCAAGGAGCTGAGCCTGCGCGGCATGCTGGTCAGCAGCTGGTTCCACCTCTTCCCCGAGTGGATCGACCGCGCCGCGGGCTGGCTGGCCGACGGCTCGCTGCGCACCGAGCAGACCGTGTTCGAGGGCATCGACCGGGCGCCCGACGCCTTCCTCGGCGTGCTGCGCGGCGCGAACACCGGCAAGATGCTCGTCCGGCTGGAGGGCTGAGGGTCGTGGCACCGCACACCCTGCTGGTCGTCGCCCACCCGCGCGGCGACTCCCTGACCGCCGCGACCGCCCGGCACGCCCGCGAACGGCTGCTGGCCGTCGGCCACACCGTCGACCTGCTCGACCTGTACGCCGAGGGCTTCGACCCCCGCCTCGGCCCGGAGGACGAGCCGGACTGGACGGACCGGGAGAAGGAGTACTCGCCCGAGGTCCGCGCGCACATGGCGCGGATCGACGCGGCCGACGGCATCCTGGTGGTCTTCCCGGTCTGGTGGTTCGGGCTCCCCGCCGTCCTCAAGGGCTGGATCGACCGGGTCTGGAACTACGGCTTCGCGTACGGCCGCAGCCGGCCCCGGCTGGGCGGCAAGCGGATGCTCTGGCTCGGGCTGTCGAGCTACTCGCGCGAGCAGTACGCCGAGCTGGGCTGGAGCGAGGTGATGGACCGGCAGCTGCGGGTCGGGATCTCGGAGTTCTGCGGGATCCGGGACGTCTCGGTCGCCGTCGTCCACGACTCGCTGGGTGCCGGTGCCGGTGCCGGTGCCGGTGCCGCGGCCGTCGGAGCGGCGGACGCCGCGCTCGACGGGTTCCTCGACGCGGCGCCCGCCCGCTGAACGGCGCCTGCGGGCGGCCCGGCCGCCGGCTTCCGAACCGCCGCCCCCGGCCGCCGCCCCCGGCGCGCCCGCTGTCCGCCCCCGACCGCCGACCGATCGGCGGCCGGGGCGGATCCGCTCTGGACAGCCGGCCGCCCATGGGGTCAAATTGGATAGTCAAGCTATCCGCTTTACTCGGGGGAGTCCTCCATGCCGCTCGACCGCGCCCTGCCCCGCCGCGCCTGGCACCACCTCGAACCGCTGCACGCCGTGCTCTACTTCGCACCCGAGGCGGTGGCCGAGGCCGCCGCCCTCGGCCACCGCACCGACACCCGCTGGCCCGCCTACTTCGCCTGGCGCACCGCACCGCTGGGCGCGGCGAGCGCCGACCTGGCGGCGGCCGTCTGCTACAGCTTCAACCCGGCCGCCGTCGCCGAGCACGTCCCCGCGATCTGGGACACCGCCGGGCCCGCCGAGGTCCTGGCGGCCCGGCTGCGGGCCGTCGACGCCATCTGCCGGGCGCTCTTCGGCGACCTGCTGGCCTCGCCGGACCTCCGCGAACTCGTCGACCTGGCCCGCGGGGCCGCCGAGGCCGCGGACACCGCCGGTCGCCCGCTGGCCGCCGCCAACGCCGCACTGCCGTGGCCCGACGAACCGCACCTGGCGCTCTGGCAGGCCGTCACCGTCCTGCGCGAGCACCGCGGGGACGGCCACCTGGTCGCCCTGCAGGCGGCCGGCCTCGACCCGTGCGAGTCCCTGGTGTCGTTCGCCGCGATCGGGGCCGCGCCGGCCGAGAACTTCGCCTCCCGCGGCTGGATGGCGCAGCAGTGGTCCGCCGCCGCCGCGCGGTTGGCCGACCGCGGCTGGCTGGACGCCGAGGGCCGTGCCACCGACCTCGGACGGGCCGGCCGCAACGAGGTCGAGCGCCTCACCGACCAGCTCGCCGCAGGCCCCTGGGAGGCGCTCGGCGCCGAGCGCAGCGAACGCTTCATGACCCTCGCGCTGCCCTTCTTCCTCGCCGCCGTCCAGTCCGGCCTGCTGCCGGCCCGGAGCACCCTCGGGATCACCACCGTGCCGGCGCCGACCTGGTGAAACGCGGCTGGTGGGCCGCCGGCCCACCAGTCGCTCGCGCGCGGTGCGGTCGCGGCGGGGCGGGGGCAATTGACCCGTGATTCTGCTCGGGTATTGACCTCGATCGCCGGTCACTTGTCCACTAGATTGATCTTCATGAGCGAGCAGACGAACCCGCTGAAGACCTTCGCCCCGATCCTCACCCGCGCCGCCGACGCCGAGACCACCAGCGACCCGAGCAGCGTCATGACCCTGCTGGCCGACTCGGACACCACCGGCGGACAGCTCACCAGCTACCGCTCCTCCTTCGCCAAGGGCGCGGTCGGCGCCCCGGCCCACTTCCACACCCGGGCCTCGGAGATGTTCTTCGTCCTCGGCGGCTCCCTCCAGGTCCTCCTCGGCGAGGAGCTGACCGTCCTGGAGGCCGGCGACTTCCTGCTCGTCCCGCCGCACACCCCGCACGCGTTCGCCGCCGCCCCCGGTGCCGAGGCCGACGTCCTGTTCGCCTTCACCCCCGGCATGGCCCGCTTCGACTACCTCCGCCTCCTCGGCCGCGTCATGCGCGGCGAGGCCAGCCCGCAGGAGATCAAGGACTCCTCCGAGCGCTACGACAACCACTACGTCGACAGCCCGGTCTGGCAGCAGGCCCTGGCCCAGCGCGCCTGAGCCGGGTCCGGGGCCCCGGCCCGGGGCCATTGGCGGGTCCGGTGCGGGTCCGGTGCGGGCCAGGCGGAGGCGGCCGGGTCCGCACTACGGGCCGCCGAAGCGGGCCTGGGCGGACACGACGATGTCCCCGTACGCCGCCGCCCAGGCGCCCATCGCGCGGATCGGGCCGATCAGCGCGTGCCCGGCCTCGGTGAGGGCGTAGTCGACGCGCGGCGGCGCCTCCGCGTACCGGCGGCGCTCCACCAGGCCGTTCCGTTCGAGTCGTCGCAGCGCCTCGTTGAGCACCTTGGGGCTGATCCCCCCGATCCGGCCCAGCATCGCCCGGGGCCGCATCGGGCCGCCCTCGCCGAGGATGTAGACCACCACGCTGTCCCAGCGGTTGGCCAGCACCTCGAAGGCGATCCGGGCCCGGCAGTCCGCCGCGAACACGCCCCCCGCCATGTCGACGGGATCATCCACCCCGTCGACCGCCTCGTCCGGCTCTCCCATACCGACCTCCCATGCCGACCTCCCCTACCGACATCCTGCCCGCCCGATGCGTACCGGACGGTGTCCATCGGCTCCCCTAACGTCCGGAACACGGCATCCACGACGCGAACAGGAGCACGACGATGCGCATCGGCATTCTCGGAACGGGCGCCATGGCGGCAGCCCTGGGCGGGGCCTGGGTACGGGCCGGACACGACGTCCTGGTGGGCGGACGGGACACCGCAGCCGCCGCCCGGACGGCGGCCGGCGCCGGGGCCGCCGGACACGGCACCCTCGCAGACGCGGCACGCCACGGTGAAGCCGTGCTCGTCGCCGTCCCGGCCGGCACCGCGGCGGAGCTGGTCGCGGCCCTGGCCCCGGAGCTCGCCGGCCGGATCGTGCTCGACTGCACGGTCCCGATGGCACCCGGCGCGGGCGGGCCCTCGCCGACCACCACCGGCGGTACCGACTCGGTCGCCGCCCGGCTGGCCGCCGCCGCCCCCGCCGCGCAGGTCGCCAAGGTCTTCGGCATCTGCCACGAGAGCATCTGGACCCTGCCCCGACCGGCCTTCGAGGGGGCGCCGCTCGCGGTCCCGTTCTGCACGGACAGCCCGGCCGCCGCCGACCTGGTGGCCGACCTGGTCACCTCGATGGGCTGCACCCCGCTGCCCTGCGGCGGGCTCGACCGCGCGGCCGTCCTCGAAGCGGCCGCAGTCTTCGCGGTCGGCGTCTGGTGGTCCGGCGCCGAGGCCCGCCACGTCTTCCCCGCCCCCGCCCTCGCCCCCGGCGCGACCGACGACGTTCCGTAGCCCGCGCGTCCCGTAGCCCGCGCGTCCCGTAGCCCGCGTGTCCCGTAGCCCGCCGGGCGTCGCCGGCCCTGCCGGACGGCCGACCGGGCCTACCTCCGGCCGGGGAGATCCCCTCCGGCCGGTCGGTCGGCTCCGGAGGGACGTCCGGCAGGGCTCGGGACCCGGGCGGTCACCACCCCCGCCTCGTACGCGGCAATGACCAACTGCGCCCGGTCCCTGGCGCCGAGCTTGGCGAGGAGCCGGCCGATGTGGGTCTTCACCGTGCCCATGCTCAGCTGCAGGTGCTGCGCGATCTCCTGGTTGGCCAGCCCGCGGGCGATCAGCCCCAGCACCTCCCGTTCCCGCTCGGTCACCCCGGTCAGGGCGGGGCTGACCTGCGGGGAGGCCTCGGGGTGGCGGGTGAACCGCTCGATCAGCCGCCGCGTCAGGGACGGTGCCAGCAGGGAGTCGCCGGAGGCCACCGTACGGATGGCGGCCAGGACGTCCGCGGGCGGCGCGTCCTTGAGCAGGAAGCCCGCGGCCCCCGCTCGCAGCGCGCCGAAGACGTACTCGTCGAGGTCGAAGGTGGTCAGCATCAGCACCTGCACCCCGGCGGTCTCCGGGAGGGTGCAGATCCGCCGCGTCGCCTCGATGCCGTCCATGACCGGCATCCGGACGTCCATCAGCACCACGTCCGGGCGGTGCAGCCGGGCGAGTTCGACCGCCTCGGCGCCGTCCCCGGCCTCGCCGACCGCTGCGAGCCCGGGCTCGTTCTCGACGAGGATGCGGAAGCTGCCCCGCAGCAGCACCTGGTCGTCGACGACCAGGACGCGGATGGCGTCACCGTTCACCTGCTCCCCCTCACACGGTCGAGCGGCAGGCTCGCGGCGATCGCGAACCCCCCTTCAGGGCCCGGGCCGGCCCCGAACTCCCCGCTGTACATCATCACCCGCTCCCGCATGCCCACCAGGCCGTGGCCGCCGGCCCGGTCACCGCCGCCGGTCGGCGGTCCGCCGCGGCGGCCGTCGTCGGTGACCGCTATCCGCACCTCGTCCCGGTCCGCCTCGACGTCCACGCGGCAGTGGGCGGGCGCCGCGTGCTTGACCGCGTTGGTGAGACCCTCCTGGACGATCCGGTGGACGGCGAGGGCGATTCCCGCGGGCAGCGGCTCCGGCACCCGCACCGTCAAGTCCACGGACAGGCCGGCCTGTCGGGCCCGGTCCGCGAGGAGTGCGAGCCCGTCGAGGTCCGGCGCGGGGCCGAGCGCGGCGTCGGCCGGGCGGCCCGCGACATCGGCGCGCAGCACGCCGAGCGTGCGGCGCATCTCGGTCATCGCCGCGCGGCTCGTCTCCTCGATGATGCGCAGCGCGTCCAGCGCCTCCTGCGGGCGGGTGCGGGCGATGTGCCCGGCGACGCCCGCCCGGACCGTGATCAGGCTCAGGCTGTGCGACACGATGTCGTGCAACTCCCGGGCGATCCGCAGCCGTTCGTCGACGATGATCTGCTCGGTGCGGCGTGCGCTCCGCTCCTCGTCACGGGCCCGGCGCAGCCGTACCGCGAGGCCGGCGCCCCAACCGGCGCCCAGGACCACCCAGACGCCCGCGGTGACACCGATCGCCCCGCTCCAGGTCTCGGCGGGCGTGATCACCGCCTCCCCGGTCAGCACGGCGGCCGCCGACACGGCACCCGCCAGGGCCAGCACGGGTACGGAGCGGCGCGGCGGCGAGGCGAGTCCGACCAGGTACAGGGTCAGCCCCACGGCGGTCCAGGGCTCGCGCGTGATGTCGAGGAGCGTGGCGGTGGCGGCCGCGGCGAGCGCGGTCACGGCAGCGGGGACGGGCCGGCGCCGCCGTACCGCGACCGGCAGCCCGACCGCCGCGGCGACCAGCCAACCCGCCCACGCCGGCCCGGCGTAGGCGGGCTGGCCGTCGCTCCCGGTCATCCGGGCGAAACCCAGGTACGCGGCCACGACGAGCAGTGCCGCGGCCAGGTCGAGCGCGAGCAGGTGGCCGCCGTCCGACCGGCGCAGGAGACCCATGGCCCGACCGTACCCGGTCAACCCGCTTGCCCGAGAAGGGCCATCGCGGCGACCGCGGCGACGACGACGCCGGTCCAGCCCAGCGCCGCGGTCCGGCGCGGAGCCCGTCCGTCCCGCAGCACGGTGACGCCCAACGGGACGAGCGCGAGGCACAGCCCGCCCGCCGCCACGACCGACAGCGGCGTGGTGCCCTTGAGCACGCCGAGCGGCAGCGCGGCCGCCGCCGCGAGCGCGACGGCCCGGACCGGGCCGAGCACGCGCACCCGCCGGGCGCCGACCGCCAGCACGAGCCAACCGCCCATGACCGCGACGTTGAGAACGCTGAAGACGTGGAAGGCGCCGTAGGTCTCACCGACGAACCGGACGGCCTCCTCGGTGCCCTGCCGGTCGGCGAACCGGAAGGCCAGGTGGTCCACCCCGGCGTGGAACGTCCGGGCGAACAGGCCGAGCACCGCGAACACCCCGCCCCACAGCGCCAGTCCCGGCCGGCTCCGCCCGATCCGGGCCGCGAGCACGGCGATCCCCGGCCACAGCAGCACGGTGCCGGCGGCGAAGGCGCCGTAGGAGGCGGCGATCAGACGGGGGTGCTCGGCGCGGGCCGCGAGCTGTCCGGGGAAGAAGAAGTCGAACGGCAGGCGCAGCAGCACGCCGACGGTCAGCAGCAGCGGCCCGACCAGGAGCGAGACCCCGCCGACCCACCGGCCGGGGAAGGGCGCGTCCCCGGCCCACTCCACCGGCAGCCCGCGGACGCCCCGGTGCGCAGGCGGCGGGCCGGTCGGTGCGGCGGGTGCGGTGCGGGTGGGAGCGGTACTCCGGCTCGTCGTCATGCCCCCACGATCCCGGCGGGGACCCCGGCCCCGCATCGGAGCACGGTCCGGATTCCCGGATCGGCCCGGGGTCCGACCCGGACGCCGCCACCCGCCCCCGCATCGGACCACGGTCCGACGGGCGCGGCCGGAGGTGGGCCAAGAGAGCACCGGGAACGCCTGCGGACGAACCGCCCGGTCCATGCGGGGCGTCAGATGAACACCAGGGCGGCCAGGCCGAGGTAACTGCCGCCGGTCAGCCAGGACAGCCGGCGGGCACGGCCAGGTGCCGTACGGAGCCGCCCGGTGAGTGCGGCGCCGATGAGCGCGTACCAGAGGTCCAGCGCGAGGGCGACGGCCAGGAAGACCACGCCGAGTACGAGCATGCGGGTGCGGGTGTCCGACGGAGGCAGGCCGGTGGGCAGGAACTGGGGGAGGAAGGCCAGGAAGAACAGGACGACCTTCGGGTTGAGCAGATTGACGAGGACGGCGTTGCCGTAGATCCGCAGCAGCCGGCGTCGGGCGGGCCGTTCGGCGCCGACGGCGGGGGGCGGGTGGCGGAGCAGCGTCCGTGCGCCCAGGTACGCGAGGTAGCCGGCGCCCGCGTAGCGCAGGACGGTGAGGGCGGCCGGGTGGTCGGCGACGAGCGCGGCCAGTCCGCCGACGGCGGCGATGACGTGGAGGAGCGTGCCGGTCTCCACCCCGAGGGCCGAGACGATGCCGGCCCGCCACCCGTCCTGCACGCTGCGCGTGACGATGTAGATCAGGTTGGGTCCGGGTACGGCGACCAGGGCCAGCGAGGCCAGGACGAAGGCGGCGAGTGAGGTCATCCGCGGTCCAGTGCCGTGGGCAGCAGGCCGAGGGGCGGGGCGCCGAGGTCGAACAGGGCGCTGTGGAAGCGGCGGAGCGAGAAGGCGCCGCCCCAGAGTGCCCGGGCCTGCTCGCGCAGGTCGAGGACGGCGAACTTGCCCCAGGTGTACCGGCCGTAGGTGGGGTCGAACAGCCCGCGCTCGGCCTCGTGCAGGGCTGCGGGGCCGGCCAGCGCGACGTCCTCGGTGAACCGCGCCGCCGCGTCCGCCAGGGTCATGGCTCCGGTGTGCAGTCCGATCGCGCAGGCGAAGCGGGTGACCCTGCGCAGCGCGTCCTGGGCGACGGCGACGGCCACGCGCGGGTCGCCGTCGCGGAAGCCCTGTTCCAGGGCCAGCTCCTCGCAGTAGTGGGCCCAGCCCTCGATGAAGGCCTCGGAGTGGAGCGTGCGGCGGACGTCGGTCGTCGCCCGGCGCAGTGCCCTGCCGTGGCTGGCGTGGCCGGGTGCCACTTCGTGGATGGCCATGTTGGGCATCAGCGTCCGGTTGAAGCCGGTCGACAGCCACTGGTCGCGTTCCGTCCTGCTCCAGCCGGTGTCGGGGAGGCTGAGGCGGAAGCTGCTGGGTGCGTCGGCCTCGTGGGGCGCGGACGCGAAGAGGCCGGCCAGCGACCGGCGCTGGGATTCGGGCATCGGCTGGACGTCCACCCGGACATCGTGGTGGGGCACCAGATCCTGCCGGGCCGTCCAGGCGACCGTCTCGTCGACGAGTGCCGCGAACTCGGCCAGCAGGCGGTCGGCGTCGGGGTGGTCGGCCTGGAGTGCCCGGACGGTGTCGGCCGGCGCGGCCCGGGGGTCGATGCGGCGCAGCGAATCGTCGAGCAGTGCCCGCAGGCGGTCCCGTTCCGCGTCCACCCGGGCGGACATCGCGGTGAGGTCGACGGTGCAGGCCTCGGCCGCGCCGAGGAGCCGGGCGAGCGCGGGGCCGCCGAGCGCGGCCGAGGACGGACCGTCGGCGGCTCGCTGCAGGTGGGTCAGCAGTCGGGCGTGGGCCCGGCCGGCGGCGGCGTGGACGGGACCGCACTCGGGGTCGAGGAGGGCGGCCAGACCGCGGGCGAGCGGCAGCGTCGCACCGGCGAGCGCCGCGGGCACGCGGTCCAGTGCCACGATCGCCGCGTCCACGGCGTCCGGCCAGCGGCGCAACTGGGCGCTGCGGGCGGCGTCCCGCTCGGGGCGGGGCGCGTAGGGGCGGTCGTAGCCGGAGAGGTCCAGGTTCTCGATGTGCCACAGGGGGTTGCTCCGGTGCAGTTCGAGTTCGCCGAAGCGGACCCGGAGGGCTTCCTCCGCAGCGGCCGCGTGCGCCTCGTCGTGCGGGTCCGGGTAGGGCTCGGTGCCGGCGGGGCCCCCGAGGGCGGCGAGGCCGCGCCGGACTCCGTCCGGGGAGAGGTCCTGGACCGTTCCGTCGTACTCGTGCCGTCCCACGCTGTCCCGCGCGGCGGAGACGGACAGGTCGCAGATCGCTGCCAGCCGGAGGTCGAGGGCTGAGGTGGATGTCATGCCGCTAGCCTCTGTCTGCGGCGGCCCGTACTTCCGTGCCAATGGAGGGGAAAGTGGACCGGATTCGTGAGACGTCCGAGCCGGCCGGGCTGATCGACCTGCTGGGCGATTGGAGTGCGGCCGACGGGCCGCTGTACCGGCGGCTCACCGATGCGTTCCTCCGGGCCGTACGGTCGGGGGACCTGCGCACCGGGGACCGCCTTCCGTCCGAGCGGCGGCTCGCCGACGCGCTCCCGGTCAGCCGGGCGACGGTCGTCGCGGTCTACGACGCACTGCGCGCCTCGGGCCTGGTCGAGACCCGCCGGGGCAGCGGTACGCGGGTGTCGGGGGGAGCCGCCGACCAGCGGGTTCCGGTGGATGGGCGGGTGCGCGGCGGCCGGGCCGGCGCGGTGATCCAACGGCTGGTGGCGCAGCCGCCGAACCTCATCTCCCTGGGCCAGGCGGCCGAGGCCGGAGGCCCGGATCTGGCCCGGGCGCTGCTCGACCTCGTCCGTGAGGACCTGCCCGGGCTGATCGGTGACGCGGGCTACCACCCGGCCGGGCTGCCCGCACTGCGGGCGGCGATCGCCGCCCATCACACCGCGCACGGGCTGGCGACCACGCCCGACCAGGTGGTGGTGACCACCGGTGCCACGCAGGCCGTCACCCTGAGCGCCCAGCTGTACCTCGGACGCGGGTCGACCACGATCGTGGAATCCCCCGCGTGGCCGGGCTGCCTGGACGTCCTCAGAGCGGCCGGCTCACGGCTGGTCGGCGTGGAACTCGACTCCGACGGCGTGCGGATCGACCGGCTCGCCGCCGCACTCGCCGAGCACCGGCCCGCGCTGCTCTACGTCATGCCGACCTTCCACAACCCGACCGGCACCCTGATGTCCGCCGGCCGCCGTCGCCGGGTGGCCGAGCTCGCCGCCGAACACGGCGTCACCGTCCTGGAGGACAGCGCCCACGCGGCGGCTCTCGCTCCCGGGCAGGCCCCGCCGCCGATCGCCGCGAACCCGGCCGGGGGAACCGTGCTGACGGTGGGTTCCCTGGCCAAGGCGGTCTGGGGCGGCCTGCGGATCGGCTGGATCCGCGCGCCGCAGGACGCGGTGGAACGCCTGGCCCGCCTCAAGGCGCTGAACGACCTCGGCAGCCCGGTCCTCGACCAGGCGCTCGCCGCCCGCCTGATCCCCGGGCTCCCCGCCCTCGCCCCCGAACGGGACCGTCTCCTGCGCGAGCGGCTGGCCGTCATGACCCGGCTGCTGGCCGAGCGGCTTCCGGACTGGCGCTGGCAGGAACCGCAGGGAGGCTCGGTGCTGTGGATCCGGCTGCCGCCGGGCACGGACGCCCGGACGTACGCGCAGCTGGCACTGCGCCACGGCGCGGAAGTCGTCCCGGGCGCCACGATGGATCCGACCGGCGCCCACGACGACCACCTCCGCCTGCCCTACTCCTTCGCCCCGGAGACCGCGGCCGAACTGGTCGGCCGCCTCTCGACGGCCTGGGCCGCACTGCCCCGGACCAGCGGCGGCCGAGGCTGAGCAGAAGAACCGGCTGAGAGCAGAACCGGACGCCGGGAACGACGAAGGCCCGGACCGCGTGATGCGGTCCGGGCCTTCTGCCGGCGGAGGATGCGAGATTCGAACTCGTGAGGAGGTGAACCCAACACGCTTTCCAATTCTCCTGAACGCTGTCCGCCGGGGTTCACACCCGTTCTGACCTGTGTCAGAGCGGTGGAGCAACGGCTGAACCTGGTCGGACGGGGGTGAACGAGACCGGAACTGAGACCATGGCGCCGGTGCTCGGGCGGCCGATTCGGTTCTGAGCTTTGGCTAGCTGTCGGTGTCCTTGGGGTGCCGAGGCGAGGCGTAAACGAGATGGACGGTTCGGCCGGGCTCGTCGACGAGGTAGCGGACGCGTCCGCCGGCGGTCACCTCGTACTCCCACTGGGGCAGCTCGCGTCCTCCGAGGGCACGGGTCGCCAGTCGGCCTCGCAGCCGGTGCTGCCGATCCGGGTCGCTCATGGACAACGGGTCGATGCGGAGGGCGTCGAAGCAGCGGCGGGTGTTTCCGGGTGCCTCCGTGCAGAGATCGCCCCATCCTTTGGCCGCATCGTTGGTGGCGAACCGGAGTCGCCACTCGTCACCGATCGGTGGTGGTGGGACGTCGTCGCCACGCTTGGGGCTCATGGCGCGAACACCTCGCCGTGGTCGTCGCTGGGAAGCGGCTTGGCGAGCTGCGCGGCCAGCTCCGGATCGGCCAGGATCCGGGCGGTGGCGCGCCATTCGACGATCACGCGATGCAGGTTGGCGTGGACGTCCAGCTCCGCTGCATCACGAGTGGCGTCCACGAGGTCGACGACGAACTCTCGAACCTCATCGGCCGATAGGTGTCGAGTCCAGGGGAAGACCTTAGGGAGCGCGAGGAGGACAGCACGAGCCCCCTCGTCGCTGGTGATCAGTGCAGCAAGCAGCCGCGCGGTGACATCAGCGGTCTCCTCGCGTTGGCGGTCGTGCCGCGCTGTAGTCAGATACAGGTCCTCGCCGTCACGGCGCGTGACGTGAACGCGCTGGGCTTGTTCGACGGTGTCCGCGACGCGCTTGGAATTCTTCGACAGGTCGGAGAACGACACGGTGAGAGTGGACATGGCTCGACGCTACTTCGGAACGTGTTCCGAAGTCAATCGAAGAGGGCCGCATCCTCGATGCCTCCGCTCCGCAGTCGGCATCACGGAGAGTGTCGACGCTCCTCGCAGCCTTCGGGAATGCCGACTTCTGGAGGGTTCCCCGAGGGCTTCTCGTGGCGCGCCTTCCCTGCATGTGTGAAGTTCACAGTTGGCTTCTTGTACTGGCCGACTGCAGGTGTGCACTCGCGCCGGGCTTTCCGCAGGAGCTGCGGGTGGGCCGCAAGCGGCTGTTCCGGCTCGCTGACATCGTGCGATGGCTTGATGCCCGGCCCGTGCCCAAGTCGGCACGGGGGGAGGAAGAGCCAGCAGGTGTCACCTATGGCGACAGGGTCCGAGCCTTGTCGGGGCAGTACGAGGGAGTGCCCGTGACCGGTTGTGTCGCTGGGTTCGCGTTGCTTCACCGAGTGCCGAGCAGCAGCGGTCGCGGTCGGTCCTCTCCGCTGTGGTGAGCGGTTGAACCGGACGCCGGGAACGACGAAGGCCCGGACCGCTGAGCGGTCCGGGCCTTCTGCCGGCGGAGGATACGAGATTCGAACTCGTGAGGGGGTGAACCCAACACGCTTTCCAAGCGTGCGCCCTAGGCCTCTAGGCGAATCCTCCGTGGGAGAGCTTAGTACATGTTCAGGGGTGGTTGCGACCACGTATCCCGCAGGTCGGGGAGCGGGGGGACTGTGGATGGAGGAGGTGGAGGGCGGGGGCTGGGATCGGGTACTGTGGGGACCAGCCCCTCGTGTGGCGTTATCTCTCTGAACCCCCCCAGGGCCGGAAGGCAGCAAGGGTAGGAGGGCTCTGGCGGGTGCGCGGGGGGTCTTTGCGTTCCCGGAGGGCCCTCGGGACCCCGGGCGGGGTGCGAGGGGCGACGCGTTTGTCGGTCCGTCCCGATATCGTCGGGGGTGTGTCCCTAGCCCTGTACCGCCGCTACCGCCCCGAGACCTTCGCGGAGGTCATCGGGCAGGAGCACGTGACCGCTCCGCTCCAGCAGGCCCTGCGCAACAACAGGGTCAACCACGCGTACCTGTTCAGCGGCCCGCGCGGCTGCGGCAAGACGACGAGCGCCCGCATCCTGGCGCGCTGTCTGAACTGCGCGCAGGGCCCGACGCCGACCCCGTGCGGGGAGTGCCAGTCCTGCCGTGACCTGGCGACGGGCGGGCCGGGCTCGATCGACGTGATCGAGATCGACGCCGCCTCGCACGGTGGTGTGGACGACGCGCGCGAGCTGCGCGAGCGGGCGTTCTTCGCGCCGGTGCACAGCCGGTACAAGATCTTCATCCTGGACGAGGCGCACATGGTGACCTCGGCCGGCTTCAACGCCCTGCTGAAGGTCGTGGAGGAGCCGCCGGAGCACCTCAAGTTCATCTTCGCGACCACCGAGCCGGAGAAGGTGATCGGGACGATCCGGTCCCGGACGCACCACTACCCCTTCCGGCTGGTGCCGCCGGGCACGCTGCGCGACTACCTGACGGAGGTCTGCGGCCGGGAGGGCATCCAGGTCGAGGACCCGGTCTTCCCGCTGGTCGTCCGGGCGGGCGCGGGCTCGGTCCGCGACTCGATGTCGGTGATGGACCAGCTGCTGGCCGGCGCCGCCGAGGGCGGGGTGACGTACCAGATGGCCACCGCGCTGCTCGGGTACACCGACTCGGCGCTGCTGGACGAGGTGGTGGACGCGTTCGCCGCGCACGACGGGGCGACGGTCTTCCAGGCGGTCGACCGGGTGGTCGAGGGCGGGCACGATCCCCGGCGGTTCGTGACGGACCTGCTGGAGCGGCTGCGCGACCTGGTGATCCTGGCGACGGTGCCCGACGCGGGGGAGAAGGGGCTGATCGACGCCCCGGCGGACCGGGTGGCCGTGATGCAGGCGCAGGCGGACGCCTTCGGGGCGGCCGAGCTGAGCCGGGCGGCCGACATCGTCAACACCGGCCTGACCGAGATGCGCGGCAACGCGGCGCCCCGGCTCCAGCTGGAGCTGATCTGCGCCCGGGTGATGCTGCCCGGGGCGTACAGCGACGAGCTGTCGCTGCAGGCGCGGCTGGACAAGCTGGAGCGCCGGGCCGCGGCCGGCGGGTTCGCGGCGCCGATGGCCGCCGCGCCGATGGCTGCTGCGCCGATGGCCGCGCCCGTGGCTGCCGCGCTGGTGGGCGCCCCCCCGATGCCCGAGGTCCCGCCGGTCCCGCAGGTCCAGCCGGTGGCGTCGACGCCATCGGCGGTCCCGGCCGCGGCCCCCGCACCGGCTGCCGCCCCGCCGGCCCCCGCGGGCCCCGCCCCGGGTGCCTGGCCGATCCCGCGGAGCTTCCCGCCCGCCGGGAGCGCCGCGGCCCCGGCCGCCGCACCCGCCGCGCCGCAGTCCGCACCGCAGCCGGCGGCGCCCGCGCCGGTGCCGGCCGCCCCGCCGCAGCCCCAGCCGGTGCCCGTGCAGCAGCCGCCGGCGGGCGGTCAGCCGTCCGCCGCCGCGCAGCAGGGTGCGGCGCAGGTCCGGCAGCTGTGGCCGCAGATCCTGGAGGCGGTGAAGAACCGCCGCCGCTTCACCTGGATCCTGCTCAGCCAGAACGGGCAGGTCGCCGGGTTCGACGGCAGCGTCCTGCAGGTGTCGTTCGTCAACGCGGGCGCCCGGGACAGCTTCGTCGGCAGCAACAGCGAGGACGTGCTGCGCCAGGCACTGGCGGAGGCGCTGGGCGTGGACTGGCGGGTCGAGTGCATCGTCGACCCCTCAGGCGGCGCCCAGGCCCCGGCCGCCGGCGGGTACGGCGGTGGCGGCAACCCGGGCGGTGGCTGGGGAGCCCCGCAGCCGCCGCGGCCGGCCGCCGCGCCGGTGCAGGCCGCGCCGGTGGTGGCGCCGCCGGCCGCCCCGCCGCCGATGGCCCCGGTCGTCCCGATGTCGGCGCCGGCCCCGGTCGCCCCCGTGCAGGCGCCGCCGGTCGCGCCGCCCGTCGCCGCGCCGCGGCCGGCGGCCCCGCCGGTGCCGGCGGTCGCGCCGGAGGACGACGTCCCCGAGGACGACGACCCGGACCTCAACGAGGAGGTGTTCTCCGGCCAGGAGCTGATCATCCGCGAGCTGGGGGCGACCGTCCTGGAGGAGATCCACCACAACGGTCCGTAGCCCGTACGGGTGGTCGGAACCGGTCGCGCGCATCAGCCGTTCGCAGCACGTAGGCTCGGTGTGACGACGCGAAGACGCATCCGTACCAAGGCAGGAGTGAGCCGTGTTCCCCGGTGGTGGCCAGCCCAATATGCAGCAGCTGCTCAAGCAGGCGCAGAAGATGCAGGAGGAGCTCGCCAAGGCCCAGCAGCAGCTGGCCGAGGCGAAGGTGAGCGGTACGGCGGGCGGTGGCCTGGTCGAGGCCACGGTGACCGGTGCCGGTGAGCTGGTGGCGCTGACCATCGCCCCGGCCGCGGTCGACCCGGAGGACACCGAGACGCTGGCCGACCTCGTCCTGGCGGCCGTCCGGGACGCGAACCAGGCGGCGCAGAAGATGCAGGCCGAGCGGATGGGTCCGCTGACCCAGGGCCTCGGCGGCGGGATCCCCGGCCTGCCGTTCTGATCCCCGGGCCTCCGGCCGGGCACGAACCGGCCGGGAAGGTCTGGAGACGGGGCGACGGGCCCATGTGATTTATGTGGGAGTCGGGCGTCGGACGGTGTGTCCGGCGCCCGATTCGTTGGATGATGGCACCGGAGCACCGGCGGCCGTACGAGGGCATGAGAGAAGGCGCGACGTTGTACGAGGGCGTGGTTCAGGACCTGATCGACGAACTGGGCAGGCTGCCCGGCGTCGGGCCCAAGAGCGCGCAGCGGATCGCCTTCCACGTGCTGCAGGCCGACCCGACCGACGTCCGCCGGCTGGCGCACGCGCTGCTGGAGGTCAAGGAGAAGGTCCGCTTCTGCGCGGTCTGCGGCAACGTCGCGGAGGCCGAGCAGTGCCGGGTCTGCCTCGACCCGCGGCGGGACCTCGCGGTGATCTGTGTGGTCGAGGAGCCCAAGGACGTGGTGGCGATCGAGCGCACCCGGGAGTTCCGCGGCCGGTACCACGTGCTGGGGGGCGCGATCAGCCCGATCGAGGGCGTCGGCCCGGACGACCTGCGGATCCGGGAGCTGCTGGCGCGGCTCGCGGACGGCACGGTCACCGAGCTGATCCTGGCCACCGACCCCAACCTGGAGGGGGAGGCGACCGCCACCTATCTGGCCCGGCTGTGCAAGCCGATGGGCCTGAAGGTGACCCGGCTGGCGAGCGGCCTGCCCGTCGGCGGGGATCTGGAGTACGCGGACGAGGTCACCCTCGGCCGTGCCTTCGAAGGGAGACGACTGCTCGATGTCTGACCGGACGATCAACCAGCAGCCCCACACCCACGCGCACGGCTCGGAGCCGGACGACTTCGCGGTGCAGATCGCGGACTCGGTGGAGAGCTTCGTGCTCGCCGTCACCGAGGTCGCCAAGGGGGACGAACCCGGCAGCGCGGTCTCGCTGCTCCTCCTGGAGGTCTCCCAGCTGCTGCTGGCCGGCGGGCGGCTCGGGGCGATCGAGGACGTCGTGCCGGACGACCGCTTCGAGCCCGACACCGGCCCGGAGCCGGACGGCGAGCAGCTGCGCGAGCGGCTGGCCGAGCTGCTGGCACCGATCGACGTGTACCACGAGGTCTTCGACCCGTACGGGCCGCCGGAGAAGCCGAACGCGTTCCGGATCTCGGACGACCTGGCCGGTGTGGTGGGCGAGCTCCAGCACGGCCTGACGCACTACCGCGAGGGCCGGGTCAGCGAGGCGCTCTGGTGGTGGCAGTTCTCGTACCTCTCCAACTGGGGCACCACCTGCACGGCGGTGCTGCGGGCCCTGCAGTCGCTGATCGCGCACGTCCGCCTGGACAGCCCGATCGGGGCGGTGCCGGACGGCGCGGACACCGACGACGACGGCCTCACCGACGAGCAGTTGGAGCAGCAGGCCGGCGACCTGATGGCGGCCGAGCTCGGTCTGGGCCGCTGACGGATCCCGGCGCCGACGGGTCCGGTCGCCGGCGAGTGCGGCTCCGAAGGCCCGCCGCGGTGCCTCCGCAGCGCCTCCGCGGCGGGATGTGACGGGATTCTCAGCGTGTCCCGCCCGGTGGAGAAATGCGGGACCGTCCGAGGCCCGCCCGGCGATTCTCCGGGCCCGCACCGTGCGCCCCGCAGACCTGCCGGTCGGCCCGGCCGACCCCCCGCCCACCTGCTAAAACGGGCGTCTCATCATATGGAAAGCGGCAGTCGCGCCACCCCCGCTCGGTAGACTGGCGCGGACCGCAAAAGCCCCCGCCACCCGGGGGTGCGGGGGCCCGGCCCCCGGAACGACACAAGTCGAGGAGCGCACGTGGGCCTTGTCGTGCAGAAGTACGGCGGCTCATCCGTTGCGGATGCCGAGGGCATCAAGCGCGTCGCCCGTCGAATCGTTGATGCCAAGAAGGCCGGCCATGAGGTCGTCGTCGTGGTGTCCGCGATGGGCGACACGACGGACGAGCTCATCGAACTGGCGGAGCAGGTGTCCCCCATTCCTGCCGGCCGCGAGTTCGACATGCTGCTGACCGCTGGGGAGCGGATCTCCATGGCCCTGCTGGCCATGGCGATCAAATCGCTGGGTCACGAGGCCCAGTCCTTCACGGGCAGCCAGGCCGGTGTGATCACCGACTCCGTCCACAACAAGGCGCGCATCATCGACGTGACGCCGGGCCGCATCCGCACCGCCCTCGACGAGGGCAACATCGCGATCGTGGCCGGCTTCCAGGGAGTGTCGCAGACGAGCAAGGACATCACCACGCTCGGCCGCGGCGGCTCCGACACCACCGCGGTCGCCCTCGCCGCCGCCCTCAAGGCGGAGGTCTGCGAGATCTACACCGACGTGGACGGCGTGTTCACCGCCGACCCGCGCGTGGTGAAGAAGGCCCGCAAGATCGACTGGATCGCCTACGAGGACATGCTGGAGCTGGCCTCGTCCGGCTCCAAGGTGCTCCTCGACCGCTGTGTGGAGTACGCGCGGCGCTACAACATCCCGATTCACGTACGCTCGTCCTTCTCGGGTCTCCCCGGGACGATCGTCAGCAACGACAACCCGCACCAGCCCGAAGGGGGCGAGATGGAGCAGGCCATCATCTCCGGAGTCGCCCACGACACCTCGGAGGCCAAGGTCACGGTCGTCGGCGTGCCCGACAAGCCGGGCGAGGCGGCCCGCATCTTCCGCGCCATCGCGGACGCCGAGGTCAACATCGACATGGTCGTGCAGAACGTCTCGGCGGCCTCCACCGGGCTGACCGACATCTCCTTCACCCTGCCGAAGACCGAGGGCCAGAAGGCCATCGACGCGCTCGGCCGGGTCAAGGACGGCATCGGCTACGAGTCGCTGCGCTACGACGACGCGATCGGCAAGATCTCGCTGGTCGGCGCGGGCATGCGCTCCAACCCGGGCGTCACCGCGACCTTCTTCGAGGCGCTCTCCGAGGCCGGCGTCAACATCGAGCTGATCTCCACCTCGGAGATCCGCATCTCGGTCGTCACCCGCGCCGAGGACGTGCCGGAGGCCGTGCGCGCCGTGCACAGCGCCTTCGGACTCGACAGCGAGAGCGACGAGGCCGTCGTCTACGGGGGCACCGGGCGATGACCCGGCGGCCGAACCTCGCCGTCGTCGGCGCCACCGGCGCGGTCGGCGAGGTGCTGCTCGGCCTGCTCTCCCTGCGCCACGACATCTGGGGCGAGGTCCGACTCGCCGCCTCCCCGCGCTCGGCCGGCCGCAAGACGGTCGTGCGCGGGGAGACCGTCGAGGTGGTGGCGCTCACCGAGGAGCTCTTCGACGGGATCGACGTCGCCGTGTTCGACGTGCCCGCCGAGGTCTCCGCGCAGTGGGCGCCGATCGCCGCGGCCAAGGGCGTCGTGGTGATCGACAACTCCGGTGCCTTCCGCGCAGCCGGGGACGTGCCGCTGGTCGTCCCCGAGGTGAACGCGGCGGCGCTGCGGATCCGTCCGCGCGGCATCGTCGCCTCCCCGAACTGCACCACCCTCACCATGATCGCCGCGCTGGGCGCCCTGCACGCCGAGTACGGGCTCGCCGAACTCGTCGTCGCCTCCTACCAGGCCGCCTCCGGGGCCGGCCGGGCCGGCGCGGAGTCGCTGCGCCGGCAGACCGCGCTGGTGGCCGGCGCCGAGGTCGGCGAACAGACCGGCGACCTGCGGGCGCTGATTGCCGACCACGAGCCGTTCGCCGCACCGCTAGCCCTCAACGCGGTGCCCTGGGCGGGCACCCTGGTCGACGGCGGCTGGTCCTCCGAGGAGGCCGCGCTGCGCGACGAGTCGCGCCGCATCCTCGGCCTGCCCTCGCTGCGGGTCTCCGCGACCTGCGTCCGCATCCCGGTGATCCGCACCCACGGGCTCGCCGTCCACGCGGTCTTCGAGCGCGAGGTCACCCAGGAGCACGCGCGGGAGATCCTTCGGGACGCGCCCGGCGTCGTGCTGTACGACGATCCGGCGGCCGGCGAGTTCCCCACCCCCAACGACGTCGTCGGCACCGACCCGGTCTGGGTCGGCCGGATCCGGCGGTCGCTCGACGACCCCGCCGCGCTCGACCTCTTCCTCTGCGGCGACAACCTGCGCAAGGGCGCGGCGCTCAACGCCGTCCAGCTCGCCGAACTGGTCGCGGGCGAGCTGACGCCCTGACGGGCCGAACGCCCGTCAGCCACCCCGCGCCGCGGCCGACCCCCCGTCAGCGGCTGCGCGCCGCGGATCCCCCCGGACTTCACCGATCCTCCGCCGATACTCCTCCGTGCCCCGCCCCGGGCACGGAATCCCCCTCGGGTTCACTGGAGGGGGCTTCCGCACATGCGGAAGAATGTCCCGCGGGTTGGGGCAACCATGACAGGGGATCGAGTGTCCAACGGGCGTGGCGAACGTGATGGTGGGGGCAGGGGCGGGCATCTCGGCGGCGGCCGCGGTGACGTTCCCGCCGCGCGCCCCGCGACCGGTGGACGTGCAGGGGCTGCGGTTCGCGGGCGCGCAGGGGCTCCGGCCGGTGGAGACGCGGGGCCCTCGTCCCGTGGATAGGCCGGAGGACGCCCGGCCGGTGCCGGACGCCCGGGAGGGCGCCGGGGTGCCGATCGGGGCCGCCGAGAGCAGTGCGGGCACCAGCGAGGACCAGCTCACCGCCACCTACCAGGCCCACTACCGTTCCCTGCTGCGGCTGGCCGCCCTGCTCCTCGACGACCTCTCGACCTGCGAGGACGTCGTGCAGGAGGCGTTCATCCGGGTGCACGCGGCCCGCCGCCGGGTGCGCGAACCGGAGAAGACCCTCGCCTACCTGCGGCAGACCGTGGTGAACCTCTCCCGCTCCACCCTCCGCCGCCGGATCCTCGGCCTGCGGCTGCTGCCCAAGCCGATGCCTGACATGGCCAGTGCAGAAGAAGGCGCCTACGATGCGCTGGAGCGCGACCAGTTGAAGTCGGCGCTGCGGGGGCTGCAACGGCGTCAGCGGGAGGTACTGGTGCTCCGTTACTTCGTCGACATGACGGAGGCACAGGTCGCGGAGACCCTGGGCATCTCGCTCGGCTCGGTCAAGGCCTACGGATCCCGGGGGCTCGCCGCGCTCCGCACCCAGATGGAGGCCGGAGCATGACGGAGGGTCGGACGGACGGTCCGGGCGTCGGCTCGGGCGGCGGCTCGGGCGCACGGGCCCACCGGCCGCCGGCGCATCCGCCCTCGGGGCCGTTGGCGGCGTCCTGGCCGCCGACCGGGCGCGTGCCTACCGCGCGGACACCGGACGCGCACACACCGGCCTCGCACACGCCGGCGTCGCAGCCGCTTCAGCCGCAGCCGCAGCAGCCGCAGCAGCCGCAGCCGCCGCAGCAGCCGCTCAGCGGGGAGGAACGGGCCCTGCGCGACCTCATGCAGCGGGCCGTGCGCGAGGTCGAGCCCTCCACGGCCGCCCTGCCCCGCATCCGCCGCGCCGTCCCCCGCCGTCGGGCCGCCCGGCGCGGTGCCTGGACCGGGGCGGCGGCCGTCGCCGTCACCGCCGCCGTCCTCCTCCCCGCCCTGCACGGCGGCGAACACCTCGGCCTCTCCGGCGGCCACGGCTCGCCCGGCGCCCACGACGGCACCGCCAAGGCCGCCCCCGCCTCCACCGCCCCGGGCAGCGGTACCGGCACCGGGCCCACCTGGTGGCCCTATCCCGGCAGCGGCGCCGGGGGCTCCGCCGCCCCGTCCGGCACCCCCGGCGCCACGCCCAGCACCGAGCCGGGGGCGACCACGGCCGGCCCCGGGGCCCCCGCGACCGGCGCCGGCACCGGCCCGGCCACCGGGACCGCCTCCGTTCCCACCTGCACCCGGGCCGACCTCGGGCAGGCGACCTCGCAGACCGGCGCCGCGGACGCGGCCGGGCGGATCCGCGGCTCGTTCACCGTGGTCAACACCTCCACCCACAGCTGCCGGCTCACCGGGCCCGGTGCGATCACCGTGGCCGCCGCCACCACGGGCGACCCGAGCCGCATCCGGATCCTCGACCACACCCCGGGCGACCCGTCCGCCGGACTGCCCGACCGGCCGACCGCCGACGAGCCGCTGCTGCTCGCCCCGCAGGCCGGGTACCGGGTCGAGTTCGCCTGGGTGCCCGACGGCGCCTGCCCCGCCCCCGGCACGCCGTCCGCCACCCCCGGCCTGCAGCCCGGCGGACAGGCCGGTCCCGGCGGTTCCGGCGTCCCGGGCTCCTCCGGCGGGTCCGGCAGCGCGGCGGGCGCCCCCGCCGCCCGCGACGGCCTTCCGAAGGGCGTCACCGCGGCCTCGCCCAGTGCGCTGCCCCCGGCGGCCACCGGCACCCCGACCCCGACCGGCGCACCCAGTCCCACCGCCACCGCCACCCCGAGCGGCGCCCCGCCGAGCGTCACCCTGGCCCACACCCCGGCCTCCGGGTCGCCCACCGCGGCCACCGCCGTCCTGCCCGGCGCCTGTTCCGGCACCGTCTACCGCGCCGCCCCCGGCCCGGCAGGCACCGCCACCGCCCCACCCGCCGGCGGCTGAGCCGGCGGCCGGCACGGCCGTACCCGTCCGTCGGGGGCCCCTCGGTCGGCGGCGGTGTGAGGACTGGTTACCGTGGTGGGGTGTACCGGTTTCTCCTGAGCCCGCGTTGGGCAGGCGGCACCGCGCTGGCCGTCGCGGCCGTCGCGGTGTGTCTCTGGCTCGGCACCTGGCAGCTCGGGAGGTTCGAGGACAAGGTCTCCTCGCACCAGGAGATCAGCCAATCGGTGAGCGACGCCGGTGAAGTGCGACCGCTCGGCGAACTGCTCACCACCGGCGAGCCGAGGGTCAGCACCACGACCGTCGGCCGGGCCGTCACCGTGACCGGGACCTTCGACGCGGCCAACCAACTGCTCGTCCCCAACCGCGTCGTGGACGGCAAGCAGGGCTACTACGTCCTCACCCCGCTGCGCACCGCCGACTCCCGCACCGTCGCCGTCGTCCGGGGCTGGGCCCCCGGCAGCCCGGCCGCCGGGGCGTCCGCCGCCCCGCCGCCGAGCGGCGAGGTCACCCTCACCGGCCGCCTGCAGGCCGGGGAGAACGCGGGCAGCGGCGGCGCGGTCTCCGGCGGCCTGCCGGCCGGGCAGCTCGGCACCATCAACCAGGCCGCCCTGGTCAACGTGCTCGCACACGACGGCTGGTACGACGGCTGGGTGTCCGCCGACAGCGTGCCGGACGGCCTGGCGCAGGTGCCCACCGTCCGTCCCCAGGGCGGCGACGGGCTGACCCTGCGGGCGTTCCAGAACCTGGGCTACACCCTGGAGTGGTTCGTCTTCGGCGGCTTCGTGGTCTTCATGTGGTTCCGCCTGGTGCGCCGCGAGGCCGAGGCCGAGCAGGACCGCGCACTCGGACTCGACCCGGCGCTCGACTAGGCCCTGTCCGGCCGAGGCGTTCCCTCCGAGGGAAGCACCAGGAGACGCGGCGGGGCGGTACGCCGGATGCACCGCCCCGTACCGCCCCGCCGACCGGACGCCTCAGTCCGCCGATCCCGGCAGGTGGCGCCGGACGAAGTCGATCTCCAGCCGCAGCTGCTTGATCCGCTCCTCCACCACCAGCGAGCCGTGCCCGGCGTCGTAGCGGTAGACCTCGTGCGGCCGGCCGAGCTGCTCCAGGCGCTCGACGTAGTTCTCGATCTGCCGGATCGGGCAGCGCGGGTCGTTCACCCCGGCGCTGATGTACACCGGCACCCGCACCTGCTCGACGTAGGTGAGCGGCGAGGAGGCGTGCCAGCGCTCGGGCACCTCCTCCGGAGTGCCGCCGAAGAGCGTGCGGTCCAGCGACTTCAGCGCCTCCATCTCGTCCGCGTACGCCGTCAGGTAGTCCGCCACCGGCACGGCGGCGAGGCCCAGCGACCACAGCTCCGGCTGCACGCCGACCCCGAGCAGGGTGAGGTAGCCGCCCCACGAGCCGCCGCTGAGGACGATCCGGCGCGGGTCGGCCAGCCCGCTCGCCACCGCCCACTCCCGGACGGCCGCGACGTCCTCCAGCTCGATCAGGCCGACCCGCTCGCGGAGCGCGTCCGTCCACGCCTGGCCGTAACCGGTGGAGCCGCGGTAGTTGACCCGCACCACCGCGAAGCCGTGGTCCAGCCAGGCGGCCGGACCGGCGGCGAACGAGTCGCTGTCGTGGTGGGTCGGCCCGCCGTGGACGTCGAAGACCGTCGGGAACGGGCCCTCGCCGGCCGGTCGCTGCACCAGCGCGTGGACGCGCCCGCCCGGCCCGTCCACCCAGACGTCCTCCACCGGCACCGAACCGGGCGGCACCGCGCCCGGCGCCCGCAGCACCACCCCGCCGTCCGTGGAGCGGACCACCGACGGCTCGGCCGCCGAGGACCACAGGAACTCCACCGTGCCGTCCGGGCGGGCGGTGGTGCCGGACACCGTGCCGCGCGGCGTGTCCAACCGGGTCAGCACCCCGTCGTCCAGCCCGTACGAGAACAGTTCGCTGCGCGCCTCGTACTCGTGCTCCACCAGCAGTGCCCGGGCCCCCGGCCGCCACTGGGCGGAGACGTCGCCGGGCAGCTCGCGGCCCTGCTCGTCACGCAGGTGCAGCGGGGTCTCGACGCCCGTGGCGACGTCCCAGATCATCGGCTCCCAGCGCCCGGTGCGCTGGTGGGCGACCAGCAGCCGGGTGTCGCCCTCGACCGGCGCGAAGCCCAGGCAGGCCACCCCGCGCGGCTCGTCCCGGCCGGTCACCTCGTCCAGCTCGGCGACGGTGGCGCCGTCCGCGAGCCGTACGATCCGGATCGCCGCGTGCATCGCGTCGCCGTGCTCGGTGTGGTCGATCGCGAGCAGCGCGCTGTCGTGGCTGAGGTCGCCGACGCCGCCGTACTCCTGGTGCCGGTAGATCTCCACGGCCTCCGCCGCACCGGGGCGGCGCAGGTGCAGGGTGGTGCCGTGCTCGTCGCTGGAGCGGCCGACCACCACCGTGCCGTCCCGGCCGAGGGCGAGCCCCGCCGAGTAGGAGGCGGCCAGGCCGGGCACGGCCTCCTCGTCGGGCCCCTCGGCGCCCTCCGGCCGCCCGGCGAACGGCTGGCGCCGCCAGATGCCGAACTCGTCCCCGTCGTGGTCGTCGAACCACCACACCCAGGCGCCGTCGGGCGACAGCTCGGCGTCGGTGGTGCCGTTCGGACGGTCGGTGACCCGGCGGTGGACGTCGGTGGTCCGGTCCCAGGCGTAGACCTCGTAGGTGCCGGTCGCGTTGGACACGTACAGCGCCCGGTCGGGGGCGTCGTCGGCCCAGTCCGGCAGTGAGACCCGGGCCGCCCTGAAACGCTGCTCCCACGCCGGTACGGCGCTCTTCTCCTCGCTCATCCGACCATCCAACCCGATGCGGCCCGCCGAACGGAACGCCCCCGCACCACCCGGCCCGCGGCCCGGCCCGCCGGGCCCGACCGCCGGCCGGCGCCGGGGGTCACCATCGCGATGGCCCTGGCCGACTTCGCCACCGACATCCGGATCCACGCCGACCACCTGATTCATGCCGAGCACCTGCTCCACACCAAGCGGCGGATGACCGAGCTCTCCGCCCTCCACAGCGGCTGGACCGTCGAACAGTGGACCGCCGACGCCGACCGCGACCACTGGCTCACCGCCCCCGAAGCCGCCGCCTACGGCGCATCGACCGCGTCATCTCCTCCCCGGCCGACCTCCCCGCCGTCTGACGGGTCAGCTTCGGCCGGCTCCGTACGAGGCCGGAGGGCACCTAGGATCCCTCCGAGGGGGCCTCCGGCCTCGGGTGTTCAGACGGGTCGTGCCCCGTCCCGGGCCGCATCCTGTCCAGCGTGATGATTGCGGTGGTAGGCGAGGTACTGGCGCCCGATCTCGTGCGGTTCGCTCACCCGGAGCCGGCCGAGATCGGAGCCGGCCGTGCGATCTATGACCGTGAGGTCGTCCTCGATGATCAGCATGCCGAAGTCGAACAGCACGTGATGGTTGGGGCACAGGCACAGCACGTTGTCGGCGACATCCGGCCCCGAGTGGGGTCGCCCGAGCCCGCGGATGTGTGCAGCCTCCGCGTATCCGCCGGTGGGCGTCACGAGGCGCAGCCCGCACACCTGGCACGTGTGTGCATGTACGCGCTTCACGTACTCCGCCACCGCGGTGTTCCGCACGATGCGTTGCGTGCTGGTCGTGACGCGGGTGGGAGCCACGCGACCCTCGGGCTGCCGCGGCAGCACTGCGGGCCGAGGGTGGTGCCAGGCGATGTGATCCGGATCGGGAATTCGGGTGAGCCGGTAGCGCCAGATGCGGAAGCTCGACTTGCCGATCTCCGACCAGTGGTCCTCGACCCGGAAGAGTCCGTCGTAGCGGTACCCCTCGGTCGGCGAGTAGGCCGGATCTCCCTCGGAGCCACGGATGACACGGACCGGAGTACCCATGGCCAGGCTCGTCACGAGAGCGGCATTGCCCCGTGTCAGCGTCTGGTCGGCCACCTGCTGGCCGGTGTCCTGGTTGCGCCCGCCCTGGCCGGTGTAGATGATCACGTCACCGTGGTCCTCGTCGTCCTCGTAGCCGCCGGAGACGACGATCGATTCGGCGCCGCCGGCCGCGGTCCCGCAGATGCCGCCCTGGATCGGTCGATGGACGAGGGCCTTCGCGGCAGCCTTTCGGTTGTGGAACCACTGACCCACGCTGATCCCGGGGACGTGGCCGAATCCGTTGAACGCAGGCCCGTTCAGGTGCAGGTCCTCGACCAGCACCGGCTTCATCTCGAAGTCGAAGAATCGGTTCAGCAGCGGTGCGACGACCCGCGCGCGGGCCTCCTCGTCCGTGGCCATGAGTTCGTAGAACCGCTCGGTGAGGCCGCCGCGCGGATCGTGGTCGTCCAGCCACTTGCGCAGGCCGGAGCCACGCGCCTGAGGGACCTCCTCCGATACGTCGTGCAGACGCCAGAGCCCGGACCGACTCAAGGCGACGAAGGGGTACTCGGGCGAAGGTGACGAGTCCGGACGGCCGTAGCTGCGCAGCAGCCGCTTCAGGTCTGCACGACAGTCCGACCACCGTGCGAGGCGGGGCTGACCGGCTGCGGCACGCCCGACGGCCCAGAGCAGCACGATGGGCTGGTGACGGGCGGGAAGACCGGATGACTGATCGACCCTGAGATTCTCCACCAGCGCCACGACATCATCAACGCTCGTCGTCTCCACCGCAGCTCTCCCCATGCCTAGCCGAGATCACAGCCCGATCGATATCGACGCAGAGTACGTCATCACGACGACATGCCGTATCAAAGGTGATCAGAGGCGGCGGAGCCTGCTGGGAGAGGCTCGGACGAGGCTTCTGACAAGCCACCAAGCTGACCGTGGATCGGCCGAGGGCAACGGGCTCATCCCCTGCCCGGCGCGCCGACGGGTGTCGTCGGTCCTGAGATCGAGTCAGGAGGGTGGTCATGTACAACGACAGAGGCCCTGCCGGATCTCTCCGGCAGGGCCTCTGCACTGGGTCGGGGTGGCGGGATTTGAACCCACGGCCTCTTCGTCCCGAACGAAGCGCGCTACCAAGCTGCGCCACACCCCGGTCCTGCGGTTTGTTGCTCTGTCTCCGTCGCAACGAGTAGAACTCTACCGGACGCTCGCCGAGAGACGAAATCCGGTTTCCGGGGTGGTGGCGGAGGGGGTCAGCGGGCGGGGGTGAGGGTGAGGAGGGTGGCCTCCGGCGGGCAGGCGAAGCGGACCGGGGTGTAGCGGTTGGTGCCGCAGCCGGCGGAGACGTGCAGGTACGAGCGGTGGCCGGCGGCCTGGTGGGTGGAGAGGCCCTTGACCCGCTTGGCGTCGAGGTCGCAGTTGGTGACCAGGGCGCCGTAGAACGGGATGCAGAGCTGGCCGCCGTGGGTGTGTCCGGCGAGGATCAGCGGGTACCGGTCGGCGGCGAAGGCGTCGAGCACACGCAGGTAGGGGGCGTGCACGACGGCGAGCGAGAGGTCGGCGTCGGGGGACGGGCCGCCGGCGACCTCGCTGTAGCGGTCGCGGCGGATGTGCGGGTCGTCCAGGCCGGTGAACTCGATGTCCAGGCCGTCGAGGGTGAGCCGGCCTCGGGTGTTGGTCAGGTCGAGCCAGCCGGCGGCGTCGAAGGCGTCGCGCAGCTTCTCCCAGGGGTTGTGCACGGCGCCGGTGATGCCCCGGCTGCCGGTGCCGTCGGGGTTGTTCAGGCCGTGGACGCCGCTGCGCCGGGCGCTGAGGTAGCGCGCGGGGTTCTTGCGGGCGGGGCCGTAGTAGTCGTTGGAGCCGAAGACGTACACGCCGGGGAACTCCATCAGAGGCCCGAGCGCGTCCAGGGTGGCGGGGACGCCGAGCGGGTCGGAGAGGTTGTCGCCGGTGTTCACGACCAGGTCGGGGCGGAGGCCGGCGAGGCTCTGCAGCCAGCGCTGTTTCTTCCCCTGCCCGCTCACCATGTGGATGTCGGAGACCTGCAGGACCCGGAGGGGGCGCGCCCCGCGGGGCAGGACGGGCACCTCGACGCGGCGGAGCCGGAAGGAGCGGACCTCGTAGCCGACGGAGTAGGCGAGGCAGGCGGCGCCGGTGGCGGCGATTCCGAGGGGAACGGAGTACAGCGGTCGCATCGCCCCATGCTCTCAGACGGTGGATCAGCAGGTGAACGCCCGGTGGGCGGCCGAGGACACGTCGGGGCGCGCCGATCGGGCGTACCAGCGGCGGATCGGGCCCGCGGGACCGGGGCCCGCGGGACCGGGGCCCGCAGGACCAGGGCCCGCGGGATCAGCCCTCCGGCGGGCCGGGTGCGAGTTCGGCGGCGACGGCGTCCATCGCGGCGCGCCAGTGCTCGCGCTGCCGGGCGCGCTCCTCGGGGTCGGCCAGCCGCTCCTGGTGGAACCGGAGCACGGTGCGTCCGCCGCTCGGGGTGACGGTCATCTGGACGGTGGTCGGCGCGGTGCGCCCGGCGGGTTGCCAGGTGAGGCGGATCCGGGAGCCCTCGTGCCGGCTGCGCAGTTCGCCGGTGGCTCCGTCGGCGGCGCCGACCGGCTCGCCGACGGCGGTGGCCAGGTGGGCGCCGGGGCCGAGCCAGAGGGCGGCGCCCTCGGTGGAGGTGAGGAGGTCCCAGACGGCCTGCGGGGGGTGGGGGAGGGTGCGGGAGACGCCGATCTCGAAGCCGGCGTCGCGGGTGAGTCCGACCGGGTGCTGTGTCACGGTGATCACTCTTCCGACAGGGACGGACAGGGGGGAACGGACGGGGCGGGAAAGCGAACGGCGCGGGGGCGGGCTCGGTCAGGCCGGTTCGCGCCGGGCCCGCAGGGCGCGGACCTTGTGCCGGTTGCCGCAGCGCTCCATCGAGCACCAGCGCCGCCGGCCGGGCCGCGAGGTGTCGACGAAGAGCAGCTGGCAGTTGTGGGCGCCGCACTCGCGGATCCGCTCGGCGTGCGGGCCGGTCAGCAGGGCTATCGCGTCCCGGGCGAGGGTGGAGGCGAGCTGGGTGCCGTCGGCGGGCAGGGGCGGGGCGGCGCTGCCGTCGGGGGCGATCTGCGGGACCAGCGGCGGGTGGGCGGCGGCCGCGTTGAGGACGGCGCGGTCCTCGGCGGCGCCGGGCTCCCCGTGGGCCCGGGCGGCGGTGAGCCGCCAGAGGGCGTCGCGCACGGTCCGGACGGCGGCGAGCTGGCCGGCGTCGATCCGTACGGTGCCGACGGGCAGGCGCAGGCGGGAGTGGGGCAGCCAGGCGGCGAGGTCGGCGGGGCGGTGCAGCACCTCCCAGCGGGCGTGCTCGCCGGGGCCGCCTGTGGTGAGGAGTTCGAGGCAGAGCGCGCCGGGGTCGAAGTGGAAGCTCGCGCCCTCGCGGGTGCGCAGGACGAGTCCGGCCGCGGGCGGGTGGCCGGGAGTCCCGGCGGGGCCGCCCGGCTGGTCGGCGGCGGGTGGTGCGTCGGCGGGCGGCGCCTGGGCGACGGGCGGTGCGTCGGCGGCGGTGGTGGGTTCGGCGGGGGTCGCGTCCGGCGTCATGTAACCATTATGACGGGTTACCGACTTGCTGCGCGAGGGATATTGGCGGGCGGCCGCCCTCCGCGGATGGGAGACTCTGGGCCATGACGACGCTCAAGGAGCAGCTGCAGGAGGACCTCACGGCTGCCATCAGGACCAAGGACGAGTTGCGCTCGTCCACCCTTCGGCTGACGCTGTCCGCGGTCACCAACGAGGAGGTGGCCGGCAAGGAGAAGCGGGAGCTCTCGGACGACGAGGTGCTGAAGGTGCTCGCCCGCGAGGCGAAGAAGCGCCGGGAGGCCGCCGAGGCGTTCGACCAGGCCGGACGCACCGACCAGGCCGCGCGGGAGCGGGCCGAGGGCGAGCTGCTGGCGGGCTACCTGCCCAAGCAGCTGTCGGACGAGGAGCTGGCCGCGATCGTGGCCGCCGCGGTGGCCGAGGCCGGGGCGAGCGGTCCGCAGGCGATGGGCGCCGTGATGAAGCTGGTGAAGCCGAAGGTGGACGGTCTGGCGGAGGGCGGCCGGGTGGCCGCCGCGGTCCGGGCCGCCCTGCAGTAGCAGCAGCGCCGCGCGCAGGCACGGACGCCGGAGGGCGCTCCCCGGGTG